>JAFTEK010000298.1 GCA_017453705.1 Treponema sp. | reverse complement strand
CTCACGACAGTCCGCCTATTCCCTAAAGGCTGTAAATCCGCTATAATGCCCCTATGAGCGAAGAGAAAAGTACGAAACGTACAGTGAACGAGGACACGCTTGAGAAGCTCCTCTACCTTTCCCGGCTCTCCCCTGAGAGCACTGACATGGACACCCTCAAAAAGCAGGTGGACGATATTGTAGGATACTTTGACATTCTTTCCAAATATGATGACAGCGAGAACCCCTACGATGCCTACCCGACAACTACCGCGGCGGCACTGCGCGAGGACGAGGTGGTTCCAGGCCTTGAGATGCACGACGTGAAGAAGGTGAGCGAGCATTTCCTGGACGGATATTTCCAGGTTCCGAAAGTTCTGGGAGAAGGGGCGTAGTTTTATGGTGAACGATATAGACAACGTTGTAAAAGAGCTTAAATCAGGCAAAATCAGCAGTATAGCCCTTGTCAAAAAGTCCGTGGACACCTACGAGGCGGACAAGAAGTCTGCCCTCCCCCTCAACGCATTCCTTGAGATATATGATGACGTTATACAGCTTGCCGAGGCCGCAGACAAGGAGATAGCTCAGGCACGGACAGCAGGAGATGCTGCCGTGGAAGCCCTCTTTGAAAAGAAGCCCCTCTTAGGCATCCCCTTCGCCGTCAAGGACAACATCTCCGTGCAGGGCAAGCACCTGACATGCTCCTCCAAGATTCTACAGGGCTATGTCGCCCCATACAGCGCGACCGTCATCAAGCGACTTGTCGAAGCAGGAGCAATCCCGCTTGGCCGCTGCAATCAGGACGAGTTCGCGATGGGTTCTTCCACAGAGTATTCGACTTATGGGCCTACCCGCAACCCCATAAACCGCGCCTACGTCTCAGGCGGTTCTTCAGGAGGCCCCGCGGCCGCCCTTGCCGCAAACCAGGCCATCTTTGCACTCGGCACTGAAACAGGTGGTTCCGTCCGCCTGCCTGCAAGCTACTGCGGTGTCTACGGACTCAAGCCCACTTACGGAGTGCTTTCCCGCTGGGGTGTTGTCGCATACGGGTCTTCGCTCGACCAGGTCGGAATCATGGGGCACACTCCCAAGGATATTGCAACGACCCTTTCCGTAATGTCCGGGGTGGACTTCTACGATGACACTTCCGCCGACCTGCCGGGACGCGAGAAGCTGGCTAAGCTTTCCGCATTCACTGCCGATGAGTTCAAGTCGCTCAAGATAGCCATACCCAAGCAGTTCCTCGAAAGCAAGGGCCTTGCGCCCGACGTGGGCAAGGTCTTTGACGAAGTGCGCAAATGGTTCGAATCCAAGGGTGCAAAAATCGATGTTGTTGACCTGGGCGTTCTGGACGCTTCCATCGCTTCCTACTATGTCATCGCCCTTTCCGAGGCTGCCTCCAACCTGAGCCGCTTTGACGGCATCCGCTACGGTGCGCGCGTGGACAACGAGCAGGGCTACGACCAGCTCTATGTGGAGACCCGGTCTGCGGGATTCGGCCCCGAGGTCAAGCGCCGCATCATCATAGGCAACTACGTACTCTCGGAGCAGTTCTCCGGCGACACCTACAAAAAAGGCATGTCCGTCCGTGCGAGGATCCAGAGGGAGATAGCAAAGCTCTTTGAAAGCTACGACATCATCCTCTGCCCCACCTGCCCGACTCCTTCGTTCAAGCTGGGCGAGAAGGTGGACGACCCGCTTGAGATGTACCTGAGCGACCTCTTTACGGTATTCGTCAACCTGGCCCGCATTCCTTCCATCTCCGTTCCATGCGGACACACGGCGGGCATGGGCGTAGAGGCAGGCATCACCAAGGGCTTTGACGGCGAGTTTGCCAAGGCAGCCGCGAGGGGTGACAGCGACTCCATGCCTGTGGGAATCCAGTTCGCAGGGCCGATGTTCGGCGAGGAGAAAATTCTCCGCATCGCCCAGGCCTGGGAGAAGGAGCACGAGGGATGCGGACAGCCGTTAGCATGTTAAGTGACCGCTTGCGGTCATTGAGCTGCTTTGTAGCTCGTTGTGCTTCGCCATTGACTGACAACAGCCTGCAATAAATGGAAGAAAAGCCTCGTGCAGGACGCAACCAGACGCTGACCCTTTCCCCGGAAGAGCGTGACAGCCTCCGGGGGGACATCGTGGACGTGGAGCAGTTCCGGCAGAACCCAAACCCTCAGGACAAGCTCATAAACGCTGACATATTTGACATCCTGCCCCTGCTGCCGGACGCTTTCGCCGACCTAATCATCATAGACCCCCCCTACAACCTGAGCAAGGACTTTGCAGGACTCAAGTTTTCCTCCATGAAAGACAGCGACTACGAGAGCTATCTGGACTCATGGCTTCCCGCCGTGTGTGCCAAGCTCAAGGCGGACGGCAGCCTGTACTTGTGCGGCGACTGGAAGTGCTGCTCGGCCATGCAGCGGTCTCTGGAAAAGAACCTGACCATCATGAACCGCATAACCTGGCAGAGGGAGAAAGGCCGTGGTTCCAAATCCAACTGGAAGAATTCTATGGAAGACATCTGGTTTGCCGTCAAGAATCCCAAGAGCTATTACTTTGACCTTGAGGCTGTGAAAATGCGGCGCAAGGTCATAGCCCCCTACCGGGTGGACGGCAGACCCAAGGACTGGGAGGAGGGCGAGGACGGGAACTTCCGCCTGACATGCCCCTCCAACTTCTGGGACGACATATCCGTTCCCTTCTGGTCCATGCCGGAAAACACCGACCACCCCACGCAGAAGAGCGAGAAGCTTTACGCCAAGCTGATTCTGGCCTCTTCCAGGCCGGGCGGCATGGTCTTTGACCCCTTCCTGGGTTCGGGGACGGCCGCCGTCACCGCAAAGAAGCTGGGGCGGCATTACTGCGGGGTGGAGCTGAGCGAGGAGTACTGCCTGTATGCCGCCAAACGCCTGCACATGGCGGACAAAGACAAGACTATACAGGGCTATGCGGACGGCGTGTTTTGGGAGAGAAATAGCCTCAAGAATGGGAAATAGGCTCAGGCAGCTCCTTGCCGTCCAAGACCGCCTGCAAAAGCCTGCCTGCTGAATACACGAGCTTGAGCGAGAAGAAAGGAACTTTCCGGCCGATTAAATCGAGGAATATCTCATCTCCCTGCCAATGCTCAAGTTTGTTCAATGAAGCAATAGGAACCCACTCCAAGACTCCCTCGTCACACTCCTTGAGCTGACCGGAGAATGAGTCGGAGTGAAAGAGGTGCATGTATTCGCCCTCACAGTTGTCCGCCACAAAAGTGACAATACCGCAGTAACGCATTCCTTCGAGAGTAAGCCCTGTTTCCTCCAAGACTTCCCGCGTCACGCAGTCCTCAGGGCTTTCCCCTTCCTCGCAGTGGCCGCCTATCCCAATCCACTTGTCTTTATTGACATCATTCAACTTCTTGACCCTGTGAAGCATCAGGTATGAGCTATTTCTTTCTATATAACAGAGCGTCGTGTTCTTCATTTCACAAACCCTGGCTTTCCCAACCCATCGCACACTTGACCGCCCTGTGCCAGCCGGAAAGCTCAGACAGCCTCTTTTCTTCTTGCATCGTACTTGTAAACTCCTTCTCAAGCCCCCAGTTGGCCAGTATCTCCCCCTTGTTCTTCCAGTAGCCAACAGCAAGGCCCGCAAGATATGCCGCTCCCATTGCCGTAGTCTCAACGCAGACAGGACGCAGGACAGGCACTCCCATTATGTCCGCCTGGAATTGCAGCAGGAAGTCATTCTTACATGCCCCGCCGTCCACCTTGAGGGAAGACAGACGAATACCCAGATCCTTTTCCATTGCGCTAAGCACGTCGGCTGTCTGGAACGCAAGGGATTCCACCGTGGCGCGAATCAGGTGATACTTGTTCACACCCCTCGTCAACCCGACTATCGCACCCCGCGCATAGGGATCCCAGTATGGCGCACCAAGCCCTGCAAACGCCGGAACCACATAGCAACCGTTTGTATCACTTACACGGGTGGCAAAATACTCAGAGTCGGGAGAACTGTCTATGAGCCTAAGCTCATCGCGCAACCACTGGATGGAAGCCCCCGCAACAAGAACCGAACCTTCCAGCGCGTATTCAACCTTACCGTCCAGCCCCCATGCGATTGTCGTAAGAAGGCCGTTCTTGGAGAATATGGGCTTTTCACCTGTGTTCATCAACATGAAGCAGCCGGTTCCATAAGTGTTCTTGGCATCCCCGGCCTGGAAACAGGTCTGCCCAAACAGGGCGCACTGCTGGTCTCCCGCAGCCCCCGCTATAGGGATAGAGCCGCCAAAGAACTCCGGATCTGCCTCGCCATATACGAACGAGGAGGGGCGTGCCTGCGGCAGCATGGATCGGGGGATGCCCAGCTCTTCCAGTATCTCCTGATCCCAGTCCAGGTCCTTTATGTTGAACATCAATGTACGGGAGGCATTGGAATAGTCCGTCACGTGGACGCATCCTTTAGTCAGCTTGTAGATGAGCCAGCTTTCGATGGTACCAAACAAAAGCTCCCCTCGTTCCGCCTTTTCTCTTGCACCGGCAACATTCTCAAGAATCCAGTGGAGCTTTGTGCCTGAAAAATAGGGGTCTATGACAAGGCCTGTCTTCTCACGGAAGCTGTCCACCAAGCCCTTCTCCTTAAGGGAGCGGGCGTAGTCCGCTGTCCGCCTGCACTGCCAGACAATTGCGGGGCAGACAGGCTGTCCTGTGGCTTTGTCCCAGACAACCGTAGTCTCACGCTGGTTGGTTATCCCTATTGCCGCAATATCGGATGCCACGGCAGCAGCTTTTTGCATGGCTTCCCTGGCGACAAGCAGCTGTATCTGCCATATCTCGCTGGCATCGTGCTCCACCCAGCCGGGCTTGGGAAAATACTGAGTGAATTCCCTCTGGGCAAGGGATTTTATCTTACCCTCATGGTCAAACAAAATGCACCTTGCGCTAGTAGTCCCTTCATCCAGAGCCATGATGTATTTGGGCATAGTTACCTCTATAGAGCTTTTATTGAATTTCTTTTATTGTATTGCTTTTCCGTCCGAGAAGGCTTTTCCTACCACATCTCCCAACAGGTTATAATTGTGCAAAACAGGGTCATAGCAGATGGGCTTAAGCTTGGAAGAATCAATCTTTCCGTCTGTCAGAACAGACTCGTCAGCGCAGACGTTCACGATGTTGCCCACGATGTAATCGCTGTCACCTCTCATCTCCACAAGCTCACATTCCAAGGCCATAGGAAGCTCGTTTATTATGGGAGCATCCACGAACTTGGACTTAGTGACAGAAAAAGACGCCTTCTTTATCTTGTCCGGCTCCTTGTTTCCGCTGACAAGCCCTAGATAATCACACTCCTTCACATGGGCTGCATCCGCTATGCTCACTGTAAAGGCTTTCTTTGCCGCAATGTTCTTGGTCGTTTTATGGCTCTTATCAAGGCATATTCCTATCTGGTTTGTATCGTGGATTCCACCCCAGGCCGCATTCATCGCATCCGGGTTACCCTGCTCGTCATAGGTCGCTATAATAAGAACCGGCATGGGATACATATAGGTTTGCTTTCCAAAATCTTTCTTCATCGTTTGAACCTCCGTCCACATTCTAGCAGGTTTAAGGCTCTTATTCTATAGAAACATGAGATGGCACGGCACAAGTGGCATGACATGTACGGAGGTTGCAAAATTCTACAATCTATATCATAATAAGGAGAGGAGAAGGTGAATATATTGACAGCTAGGAACACAACGACGGAAAAGAAGGAATCCAAGACAAAAGGAACAAGGACATCCAGAGCAAAGGACGAGCAGTCCAAGCTTCCCGCCAAAAGAGGGAGACCCCGCAAAGTCAAAGCCCAGGATTTTGAAGAGGAAGAGCCCAAAGAGACCGAAAACTCCATCGATGAAACTGGCGTGAAGATTTACGATCCAAAGGTGCAGGATGAAGTTCCTGAAAATGACACTCCTTTCGCATTTGAGTCTGAGGAGGCAGCCAGCCAGCAGTCCGAGCCAGTCAATGAGCAATCTGTTCCCGAGGAAACCGAGCCGTCCCCCTTTGATTCCGTAGCCGTGGAGGAAACAGCCCCCTTTGTTTCAGCCGATGATTCCCCCTTTTCCAGAGCCTTTGAGCCTGTGTCCAGTATTTCGGACGATTCGTCTGCCACGGAAGAAAGCACATCCTCCAGTTTTTCCAGCAGCTATGACGACAGCAGGGATGTGGAATTCGAGCTTGCACAGGAGCGGGTGGATTCTACCATGAAGACCCTGGTGGAAAGCCAGAGGACTTTCTTTAACACAAACCAGACCCGTGATGTAAACTTCCGCATATTGCAGCTCAAGAAGCTGTACAGGGCGATAAAGGATAACGAGGCTCTCATAACGGAAGCACTGTACAAGGATTTGTCCAAGTCTCCTGCCGAAACCTATTCCACGGAGATAGGACTGGTTCTGCATGAAATAAGCTATGTCATAAAGCACCTCAAGAAATGGACAAAACCAAGACGGAAAATTGCAGACCTGCACCTTCTCCCTGCCCGTTTTATAATCTATACGGAGCCTCTCGGTGTCTCACTGGTTATGTCAACCTGGAACTACCCCATATTGCTCTCGCTCGACCCTATAATAAGCTCCATTGCCGCCGGAAACACGGTTATACTCAAGACCTCCGAGTATGCGGTCGCAACAAACAACGTCCTAAAGACAATGCTGGAAAAGACTTTCAACCGCTCCTATCTGGCGGTTGTACAGGGGGGCTATACAGAGAACCACGCCCTGCTGGAGCAGCACTTTGATTTTATCTTCTTTACCGGCAGCCAAAATGTAGGAAAGATAGTAATGTCCAGCGCAGCCCGGTTCCTAACCCCGGTATGCCTGGAACTGGGTGGGAAGAGCCCCTGTATCGTGGACTCCTCCGCCAACCTGGAGATTGCAGCCCGCAGGATAGTATGGGGTAAATTCCTTAATGCGGGACAAACCTGCGTCGCGCCAGACTATATCCTTGTTGACAAAGGGGTTAAAGACAGGCTGATTGAGCTTATGAAGCTTGAGATACAAAGGCAGTTTGGAGACAAGCCACTTGAAAACAAGGACTATCCAAAGATTATAAACGAGCGCCGTTTTGTCCACCTGTCCACGCTCTGCCCAAAAGCAGAGATGGACTTTGTTACCAATAAGATTTCTCCAACCATAATGGATTTGGGAGACATGAACGGAAGAGAAGCATCCGAATCCGAGATAATGCAGGAAGAGATATTCGGCCCGCTGCTCCCTGTCCTGAGCTTTGACAATATAAACACTGTCATGGCATACGTGGCATCCAGGCCGGTTCCACTGTCACTCTACATCTTCAGTACAAATTCCGACAACTGCAGGCGGGTCACTCAGGAACTGCGCTTTGGCGGCGGTTGTATCAATGATGTGGTTTTCCATCTGGCCTCAAGCAAAGCTCCGTTCGGTGGAGCAGGAGAGAGCGGAATGGGCGGATACCACGGTATCTATGGTCTGCGCACTTTCTCACATGAGAAGTCAGTCCTAGTGCAGTCACCAAAGACAGACCTGAACATCCGCTATGCCCCCTGTACGGACAAAAAACTCCGTCTGCTCAAGAAGGTACTAAGATAGCAGCATAGAGCCGTAGCTGGCGGCATACGACAGAGCTGTTCCGTTCTTCGCATAAATTACATAGCGGTCTGAGACCTGCCCAGAGTATTTCTGGCAGATTGTGTGGCTCTGTTGCAAAACCGCAGGCAGCACATCGGCATGGTGGTGTGACCAGAATGGACTATCCGGTGTGACCAGAATGGACTATCTGGTGTGACCAGAATGGACTATCTGGTGTGACCAGAATGGGCTATCG
>JAFTEK010000297.1 GCA_017453705.1 Treponema sp. | reverse complement strand
TGCGGTCCAGTCGTCCGCCTGGAAAACAGAACCGGCGGCGAACGCAGTCCCTGAGGCGAACGCAGTCCCTGAGGCGAACGCAGTCCCTGCTGCCATTATCAGCAGGGCTGCCGCAATCACTTTTTTCATTTTATGCCTCCTCATGGTACGGGGGGATGTCTCCGGTCCGCCTTGAACTGCTGCCGGGTAGCTTTCCAAAGCACTACCGGGCCGGCAGCATGTACCGCTCTGCGCCGGAAAGTCAGCAGCGGTCAGCGTGCCTTATACAGATAAACATGCCTAGACAGATTAGTTTACACTAAAAAAGCAGCGGACAACAAGGGGCGGATTCTGACAAATGCCCGCAAACCAGAACGGTCCCGCCCTACAGGACAGGACAGCGGTTTTCCCGCGCCCAGCGGATTACATCATTGAGCTTGGTCTGATAGCCTTTTGTACCGCTGCTCTGGAGCCAGGCAAGGTTGTCAAGGTCAATGCGGAAGGTGATGGACTTCTTCATGGGCTTCCAGTATTTGAAATGCCCCCTCGCAAAATCGGCATCCGAAAGCTCAGGCATTTCTGTCGTGTCTATCTCGCTGTCAGGAACGGCATGTGCTTCACGCTCCGCTATACATTTCTCTAAGTCGGTCATAATACATCTTCCTTTCCCGTGAAGTTGCAGGACGTGCAGAAATAATATGCGTCGGGCTTTCTACTCAAACCAGTTTTCAAGCTTTAGAGGAAAAAATTCAGCAATCCCTTCAAAGTCTTTTATGTTTCGAGTGACGAGAATCAAGTTGTACGCAAGAGCTGTGGCGGCAATCTGTGAGTCCTGATACGGAGCTGTCATCCCTCCGGATGCAAGCTTAGCATACATTTCTGACTGTATTTCAGCGCATTCCTTTGTATATGGTATGAAATCATAAATCGCCGCAATCTGTTCCTCGGCATACGCAAGGAGAAAATCTTTCTTCTTACCGTCAGGGAGACGTTTTATTCCTTTTTGTATCTCATACCAAGTTATTGTAGACAGCTTGCAAGAATCTGCAAGTATATCGAGTTTCTTGGCAATCTTAGGGTTGGGATTGATTTTTCCTCCCTCTGAAACAATGTTCGTATCAAGAAGGTAGATTCCATTTCTTACCATGGTTCTGCCTCCGTACCTCGGAGCGGCTCATCTTTATCACGGACATTGTCAAAAACACTGTCCAGACCAGCGGTTTCCTCCGGATTCCCGAGGAAGTCCGCGTAACGAGCACGAAAGGCCGCGAGGGAACTGGAATAACTGCTCTTTGATTTGACAGGCTCATCATCGACAACTATCAAAACCTGCTGCCAAGGCTTGAATGTATACTGCTGTAAGGGGACAAAACTTGCTCCGTCATAATAGGCTTTTACCGCTGTCATCATAGGGCTTACCTCCTGCCCTTATCATAGCACATCCGGCGGTGCGTTTCCAGTGTCCGACGCTGACCGCCGCTGGCGCAGGGCTGCCGCGAAGCCGCCGCAAATTGGAATGGACAGCCCCCTACATGCTGTCCCGTATGCAGCTGTACAGGCGGCCCAGCAGGTCAACCTGCCTCTGGTCGGCGTGAAGTATGACCTCCGCAAGCTCGGCGCGGGACATCGTGGGCTTGTCGAACAAAAGGCTGTCGGTGGAAGTCTCCAGGGCATTGGATAAATCAACCAGAACTTGCAAACTGAGCTTTGTACCGCCAGTTTCAATGTGGCTCATGTGCGTAGTTGAGATATCCACTTTTTCTGCAAGCTGCTCCTGTGCAATATCGCCAACGATGGCAAAATCTGGTATGCGATATACGACAAGAAGAAAAGAAACTTCGTATCGTACGAATTCCAGCTTGATGTAGACTGGGATGCGTATACACAGCTGTATAATAAGGCCGCCGCAGAGTATGATAAATATCTAGATGCTGTCGCGGATTGCAACAGGACGATAGAAAACTGCTCTTCCCCCACGGTAAAACAATGGAAAACCAAACAGGTTCCCTATCAGGCACAGGTGCCCTACACCGTGAGCGTCCCGTATGAGGCAGAAGTTCCCTACGAGGAAAGGGTTCCTTATACAGAGTATGTGAGGGACTGGATACCTGGAGGCTCAGGACAGCCTGGTAGTGTTGAATATGTTCCTGTCACCCGCTATCACACCGAAATACGCTACCGGACGGAAACACGATACAGGAATGAAACCCGGTATAAGACAGAAACCCGATACAAAACGGAGTCGGAAAGTTGCGAAGTTTCAAACCCGCAGTATGACCCAAAGAAGGCCGCAAAAGCGAAAGAAGAGCTTAATCAGCTTCAAGTCGCAATGGCTGGTTTGGAAGTCAAGATGCAGGATATCCATCCGTTCAGCGTGCGGTGAGGAGAGGAAGCAATGGATACTGCAGGATTTAGAAGTTTCTTAGAAGAAGACCCAAGTATAACCAGCGAAAAGGCTATCGCCTCGAGAATCTTAAAGCTAGCGGATGCAGAAAAAATTCTGGGAAGGGATGTTGACGAAATAGTCGAATCAGATGATTTGATGTATGCCTCACTAACAGAACTTCGAAATCACGAAGATATCGCACACAGTCCCAGACAGAATGCACTGCGGAAATATTACACGTTCAGAACCGGGAAAGAATTTTCTCGCCTGAAAGGTTACCCAAACAATTCACAATAACTCATAGAATCATCATACCACCAACGTAAAGTGTTGGGGTATGGTGTTCGCCATCAGTGGTCTTTTGCAAAGAAACGGAGAAAAATTCTAAGTGACAAATCTGTGGAGGTTTTACTTGTGAACTGTTTTTTGGGAAGGACACATTCATCTGCTGTGACTATCGTAGCTATCGTTGTTGCTGTTGCCCTGTCTGTCGGGGTAGTCTCCTGCCGCAAGTCACCGCCCCTGCCCGGCGATGCGTCAGCCCCCATCGGCCTTGCGGAGGCCGCCCGGCAGAACAACGCAAAGCGCGTCAAAAAGCTGCTCAAGGACGGCATGAATAAGGACAAGCAGGATGATGCCGGGGCTGACGTGAACGCAAAAAACGAGCAGGGAATGACCGCACTCTCTATAGCAGAGGAGTTCGGCAATTCCGAATTGGCCGCCCTCCTGCGCAAGGCGATGGCGCGGTGAACAGGCGGAGACCGTCCGGTTTCGGTGCCATGCTTGACCGACCCATTAAGGTCATACCGCAAAAAGGTCGTCCATTGTTACCTGATTCTGGACGATACTGCTGTACTCATTGGGCTTCACCCCGTAGGTCGTCAACATGACAAGCTGTATGGAATCCCTGCAGCCCGTCACCGATTTGAAGGTTTCTATTTTATTCCGGAGCTTTAAATCGTAGTCCTTGGTGATGGCATATTCTCCGCCCGAAAACTTTATCTCGCATAGTGTGATTACCTTGTCCCGCCGCTTTATCAGAAGGTCAATCTGGGCTCCCTGAACCCCGGCCTTGGCATCCTCCCGGACAAACCAGGACGACTCCTCGGACAATATGCCGGAAATCCCGATCTTGTGCTTTATGGCGGCTATATGGTCCTTGCAGACCTGCTCGAATGCCAGCCCCTCCCATGACCTGCGGGCGGGATTGTCCGTCGAATTGCTCCAGTACTGCCCGTCCTTTCCGATGTTGTCCTTGATGAAGCGGAAGTAGAAGGCCGTGAAATAATCCTTCAACTGGTATCTGGCATCTTTTATCTTCCTTTGGTAGAATGCCGATACCCGCACAAAACCCGACAGCTCAAGGTCTTTCAGGATTTTGGTCAGATCCCCGTTTTCCTTCAGACCCGTCAACTCTGCTATCTCGCTTCTGGTAAGCCCGCAAACCTTTTTGCTCAGGGCCTCGACGACTTTGATGTAACTTGGGCTGTTCGTGAACAGGCTGTTGTACAGGTGGTCAAACTCGTCCCACAGTTCGGAGTTTTCCGCAAAGAGCAGCCTGTCAATGTTCTGGGAAAGCGAGAGCCTGTTGCTCAGCAGGCTCAGGTAATAGGGAATCCCGCCCATGACCATATAGCACCGCACGATGTCATACCGGGACCACCGTATCCTCCTGCTCAGAAGGTACTCCTCCACCTCGGGCAGCTTGAAGGGCTTAAGGTATAGCCTGCAGGTCTGGCGGTTGAACAGCCCTCCCTTGTTGTTCGCAATCTTTTCATCCATCCACGATGTCGCCGACCCGCATACGATAAAAACAAGGTTTGACTTTGTTGAAGCCCAGTCGTTCCAAAACCATTCGAAGGCCGGAAGGAATCCGGATTTCTGGCTGTCCAGCCACGGCATCTCATCAAAGAACACGACCTGTTTTTTGTCCTCGGCAAGGGTCTCAACGTAATCCCTCAGACATTCAAAAGCCTGTGCCCAGTCCCGGAGTTCGACCTGCTTCCTGCGGGTCTTGCGGCTGAGCGCAGATGCAAAGTTTTTCAGTTGGAGCGCTTTCTCTCCGCCGTATGTACCGGTCAACTTGAAAGCAAAGGCATTATGGAAATATTCGTTGATGAGGAACGTCTTCCCGACCCTGCGTCGTCCATACACGGTGATCAGCTGCGCCTGATCCGAATCCAGACATTCATCAAGCCGACGGCATTCTTCAGACCTTCCGATGATTTTCTTGTTTTCCATGGCTTACCAGCACGAATATAGCACGGAAGCTTTTTTGCGTCAATTATTCTTCCTCTAAATCTCGAAAAAAAACGGACATTTAGAGGAAGAATGTTTTGCTGCACACCTGTACGATTGGGCAAACACCCGGAGAATTACCAACCACGACGCAGAATGTTTGTTCTTTGGGCGGGTATTAGGCTTTCGGCACGAACAGGCGGAGCCCGCCGGCTTGCGGAAAACGACCCGGAATTGTTCTTTGAGACTTACGGACACAAGCTCCTGATTGATGAATTCCAGCGGGTTCCGAGCCTGCTTCTGGAAATGAAGAAAATCGTGGATCAAAAGACTCTTTCAGGCGAGGACTCCAGCGGGATGTTCTGGCTTACCGGCTCGCAGCAGTTCAAGATGATGAAGTCCCTTTCCGAGACGCTTGCGGGCCGGGTCGGGATATTCAGTTTCTCATCGTTTTCCCAAAGTGAGCTTGCAGGGATTGCCCGTCCTGCGTTCTCCGCCGAAATCGCAGAGCTTAAGCAGCGTGAGCCTGTCAAAAGCCTTGCCTCCGTGCACGATGTGTACGAGAGGATTTTCAAAGGAGGGATGCCCAGGCTCAACACGTCAAAGATACCGCGTGAGCGGTTTTTCATGGATTACATAAACACCTATCTTGAACGGGACATACATGGCCTTGAGCAGGTCGGTAAGCTTTCGGAATTCAACAATTTCCTTGTGTTCATGGCGGCGCGGACAGGACAGGAGCTGAAATACGATGAGATAGCGAAGAACGTCGGTATTTCCGCACCTACAGCAAAGGCCTGGGTCGCAATGCTGGAGCGGAGCGGCATTATTTTTGTCCTGCATCCATACTACACGAACATAACGAGCCGCCTCGTGAAGACACCCAAGGTATATTTTCTGGACACTGGGCTGGCCGCCTACCTGTGCCGTTGGCCGACAAGCGAGACTCTGGAAAACGGCGCGATGTCAGGGGCCTTCTTTGAGACGTTCGTCATATCAGAGATTGTCAAAAGCTTTTACAATGCGGGAAAGGATTTGAACCTGTATTACTACCGCGACATAGACAAAAAGGAAGTGGATCTTCTGATTGTAAATGCAGACGGCATTACTCCGATTGAAATAAAGAAGGCGAAAAGCCCGCCCGATGCAGGAAAGAATTTCCCCGTACTGAAAAAGCTCGGACAGCCTGTAAAGCCCGCCCTTGTCCTTTGCATGGCAGACGAGCTTGTGCCTTACAGCAGGGATGTCTGGTTGTGTCCGATCAGCCTCATATAGTCCGCAGGGGCGGGATGTTCTGGGCTGTCACATCTGAGCTGATGTATTGACACCTTGCGTAGGCAAGGGCTACAATCTATTGTATGGACAGCCCAAAGACGGGACTCACTGGCAACCAGCTCAAGGCCATCGCTCTGTGCTCGATGACGCTTGACCACCTTATCTGCGTAATCTTCCCTAATTACCCGACGGACTTGTGGATTCTGCTATGCCATGCGTTGGGGCGTATAGCGGCTCCGATTTTCTGGTTCATGGTGGCGGAAGGCTATCATCATACACACAACCTGCGCAAGTACCTGCTCAGGCTTTTCGTATTCGCACTTGTCGGGCACTTTGCATATAACTTCGCGTTCGGCATACCTTTTGTTCCGTTCAGGACGAGCGTGTTCAACCAGACGAGCGTGATATGGCCGCTCTTCATCGGTGTCATAGCCCTTTGGGTTCGTGACCGGGAAGGCCTCAAGACTTGGCAAAAGACAGTCATCGTCTTTGTTCTTGCCGCGCTTGCCTTTCCCGGAGACTGGTCAAGCCCCGCCGTCATCGTGATTCTGGCCTTCGGGCGTAACCGGGGAAATTTCAAGAAACAGATGCTCTCGATGCTTCTGTGGATTGGAGTATATGCGGCTGTGTATATCATATTCATAAATCCTGTTTACGGACTGCTGCAGATGTGCGTTGCCCTTGCGATTCCCCTTTTAGGAAGCTACAATGGACAGCGTGGCTCGTTCAAGGGGATGAAATATTTCTTCTATATATATTATCCTGTCCACCTTGTTGCCTGCGGAATCATCAGGATTCTTGTTCACGGCAACATAGGCGTGATGATTGGCGGCTAAAGAGCCTGTTTCAAAGAGTCCACGACAACACGTTGGCTGAGACTTTTGAAACGGAATCAACTCTGGGGCTGGGCTGGCGAGCCGATAATCAGGTTCAAGAATGGCCGGTTTTTGAGCAGGCTCAAGGTCGGGCTGGCTCGCCGGGGGCGTTTCAAGAATGGCTGGTTTTTGAGCAGGCTCAAGGTCGGGCTGGCTTGCCGGGGGCGTTTCAAGAATTGCCGGTTTTGGGCAG
>JAFTEK010000296.1 GCA_017453705.1 Treponema sp. | reverse complement strand
TGCCATCCTGCCGTCCAACTGCCAAAAGGCAAAAAGAAGGACAAAGAAGAACATCCAGGCCCTGTTGGGTATCGACGCCCCATAGAGGATTGCCGCAAAGAGAATCATCCATAGGACAGAAAGCTCAAGGATAAGTAAAAGCTCTGTCTTTCTGATTCTTGCAAGATAATGCACAGAAAAGAAGGCGACTATCATCAGCAAAAACTGGGAAAGGGTAGAAAGGTCAAGGGCAAGGAAAAAGCCAATACACGCAGAAAAAAAAGCGTCAGTGCCAAAGCGTCGCTTTGAATCTATCGCAGGCGAACTTGAGAACGCAGGGGCAACCTGCATAAAGGCAAAAAGAACAAAAAAACACACGATAAAAAGGGCGGTGATTCTATCCCGCCTGTCCTTTTGCCCCAGGGATTTCCAAGGTAACACTATATCCATGATGAAGGCATCAAGCGTAAGGACGGCAACCATCCCCTCTGCATAAGCATGGCTGTTAGCCAGCAGGGCCAGGACTGCCGCATACAAGTACGGATGCTCACGCCTCTTCTTGAACAGGTCGGCAAGTGCAAAACAGCATAAGGCAAAGAGGCAGTAGCAACGGGAGACCACCGAATAATAATAGAGCATTGGGAGCGTGAAGACAAAGGCTGTCTTTGCGTAAATGCTAAAAGGGGACCTAAAAAGAAGTATTGCAGCACACATACCCATTATGAGCATGGATATTATGTTCAGCGTCATGGGGGGGAATCCCAGCCTGGCAAAGGGAACCATAAGGTAAAACCAAGCGACGAAATGCCCCTCGTAGCGCATCTCGTGAAAAATCTGGGCAAGGTTCATTGACCTGGCGATGTTCCAGACATGAACCTCATCCCTCCAAGGCTCATGCAAAAAAACAGAAACGACCGCAAGGACAAGCCAGGACGCAAAAACAACAAGCAAGAAGGCTCTGTCAAACTTTACAAGCCTATCTGAATCCAGAGAGCTTCTTATAAGATAAAGCAAAAGAAGAACAGACACAAGGACAAGCTTTCCGCCATACTCGGTGAAAAAATCCTTCCATCTGCTAGAAATCATATCTTTTCCGACAATCCGCCCGCCCAACAAAAGAAGGCTGTCCTGAAAAGAAGATGTCATAATAAGGATACCAATGACAAACGCAGGAATGAGGCAAGCGATGATGAAACTGGCATTAAAACGCCTAGGCATTTGCAGCCCCATACTTTGCAGTCACAACATCATCGACCACAAGCTCCTCTTCCTTGTTAAGCTCGTCCTTCCAGCTCTCAAGCCGTCGCTCCTTGAGCCTCTCAAGCACCTTCTCCTTCTGCATGGCCTGCCTGACGATTTCTTTCTTCTTGTCCGCCTCAATCTGGAGAAGGGCCAGCCTCTGCTCGCAGGCATCCCGCTTCTGATCAAGAAACACGAGGTATCCATGCCCCTGTGCGAACGCCATTATGTCATGGCTTGAGTCCATGTCACCCTGAACCTTGAGCTTCTGGGATGCTATGACCTGGAGCTGCCTGTTCTCTGCGGCAATCTGGGAATTCACCTTGCCCAGCTCTATCTCTGCCTGCTTGAGCTGGAAGGAACGGAGGTCAAGTATTTTTTGCAGGGAATAGCGGAAACGCTTCATACAGGACTTAGGCTGCTACCACTTCGCGCCTTCGGGCATCTCCGGGAATTCATTCTCCGGGATTTCCACCCCGCTCAGCACGGAAAGCCGCTGCAGGGTATCCTCTATCGTACAGCGCTCGCTCTCGGTCTGGCACAGGAACTCGTCTATGGCATCGTGCTTGTCTATCGCTTCATCAATCTCCGGGGAGTTGCCCTTCTGGTATACCCCCGCGAGGATCATCTCCTCCTGCTG
>JAFTEK010000032.1 GCA_017453705.1 Treponema sp. | reverse complement strand
TTTATGCTAAAATGGAGTCTGACTCCACTTTAGCATAAAAAGACATCGCTTTAAACATGATGGGGGCCGCCCCCCATGGCGATGTGCAAGACTGCATCCCGTAAGCCGCAGGTGAGTTTCCTTGCGAAATGATGGATAGCGTAGGTCTTGTCGGCGGTTGTCAAATCATTCTTGCCAGCAGGAATACTCCCTACAAGGTCTGTAAGAACGATATCCAATCATCAAAATGCCGACACTTTGATCTGAGTATGCTAAAATCTGTTTCCTCAAGAATCTGTACCCCAACATTTACCTTGTCATAGTTCGGAATACAAGCAAAGATTCTCTTTGAAGGAGCCGTATTTACTCCGTTATTGATGAGCTCTGGATTAGGCTGTGCATTCAGGCACTCTTCCAGCGGAGCGGTGCTGTTTGTAAAATATTTCTTTCCCAGTAGGCTTATGTTGCAGAATATAAGCGCCTCAAACTCATGCAGCTGAATGTGCGGATAGTAGAATCTCTGCAATTTCGCAGGCACGGCAGACTTCATGGCATTCTCAATAGCAGCCGTCTTTTGGTACGGATTCGGAATGTTGTATATGCTACTGATTCCAGGAACGTCTTTTGCAAGCGCATAAAAATCAAACAGCGTTGTTACTATGCCGTTCCCCTGTTTCATTGACTGCTTAAGCGATGTGAGAATAATATTCTCTGCTTTTGCATAGCTGACCATACCGCCTTTATGCATTGTTCCATGCTTATGGTCTCTGTTGGTCAAAATAATCGGAGCAATGAAATTCAGCTTGCTGCAAAACTGCGGATAAAGCACTCTGGTTACAAAATTTGCCTCTGCTTGTCCCTCACAGACTACATAGACATTCCGCATTATGGCTGTCCTCCAATAATATTCCGTTCCCAAATCTGGGAAAGAGAATATGTCTCCAGCCAGTCTGCCAGCTCATTTTCGCTCAGCCTCCGATATGAACTTGTGCAGGTAACGGAATCATATTGCGCTACAATAACATTATCCGGTGAGAAACTGTCCAAAAGCCGTGCAGACTGGGTAGCGGCAATAATCTGGCAATAGGGAGCCGCATCATGCATCATTCGTGCAAGCAAATCAACAGCCTGCGGATGCAAGCCCAATTCAGGCTCATCAATGACAATAACATTCGGAAGCAACGTCGGTGGCTGTAAAAAAAGCGTTGCCAATGCCATAAACCTTATCGTTCCGTCCGACAACTGCTCGGGTCCGAAAATGTAATCAGGATTTCCCTTTGTAGTCCACCGAAGCCTGATAAATCGGGGGTTCTGTACTTGTGGCTCAAGGAAAAAATCATGGAACTGCGGCATTACAAAGCGAATATGATTGACAATACGCTCATAGTAATTGGTATATTCGGACTTGCTTTTTAATACATACAAATATGCGGCCAAGTTTCCCGCATCGCTCATCAAATACCGGTCATTGTCCAGAGAAACCGTGTTACGTAAAAACGCATTTGCTGATGTATCATGAAATTGGAAAAAACGGCATGAGGACAGAATTTTTCTTACTGCAAGTTCTGGAGGTTGCAATTCAGAATTATCAGCCAAATAGCTTTCTTTATGCCCTGCATGTGAAGAAAGCGTTTTGCCATTCCACAAAACACTTTCCTCGGAAAAAAGGAGAGTATCTTGTACCGATTTTACTAAAGAAAAATTATAAGTGTCCTTATCGGTTATATTAGAAAAAAACAGGCTTGCAGAACATAAAGGTGTCTTCTTTGATCCAAAATATAGAAGCTCTTCCGAAGACCCATTTTTTGCGACATATAACTGCAACGCACCGGTCATCAGATGGTTTAGCAACTTGAAGAAAGAAATGATATTGCTTTTTCCGCTTCCGTTTGCCCCTATGATAATATTTATATCAGAAAGTGGAATCGTCTGGGCAAGCCTGTCCGTTCCTATTGACTTAAATCCGCTTAAAGTAATGCGGTCTAATCGAGAACGCTTTTCATCAGCTTGTATTTCTAACTCCACTTATACAGTATAGCAATAACAGACTGTTTTTGCAACTGCAAGTATGTGATTGCCCTGTGCCCTGCAGACTTCCGCTTGTATCTTTAAGCTTGCCTGTTGTCAGCTCAGGATGCTCATGCATTATCATCTCACTAAAGAGAAGAATTCCTCCGTGGACTACCATGCGGGGGCTGCATGTCCAGACTGCCATGGCAATGCACTGCCGCGCGGATTTGTAGACAAAATTCTACAAAAAGCTGTGCCCCACCTGACGTATATTATGGGTACAAGGTTGCACGAAGCGCATGGAAAAACATGAAAGACCGGCGCGGAGGCGAGAGACCTTGGGCGCGCGACGGATGGGCCGGCCACATTATTCCGGCACAAAATACCCTGGGGCGGGAACTGCCTGCCCCGGATATGTAATTCAATCAGGGGCGGCTTTGTGCCGCCAAGGAGAAACTATGATCGCAATAACATCTTACAGGAATTCGCTCAAGGCGAAGAAGGAGTACTGCTTCAGGAGCACCACCGACCAGACGCTCACGTCCGAGCAGCTTATCGGGGAAATTATCCGCTACAACTCCACGATAACCGAGGCGGACGCACGGGCGGTCCTGTCCGTGCTCAACGACAGAGTAAAGCACTTCGTGAGCCTGGGCTACAACGTGGAGCTGCCCTTCGCGTTCATCCACCTCAAGGCCTGTGGCACCTCGGACAGGCTCAACGCCGGCTTTACTCCGGGAACTGGTGACCACCGCTTTGAGCCGGCATGTAGCTTCAAGGAGGACGCGGCCAGGGAGATGGCCGACACGGAGGCCTGGCGCATAGCGGGCGCGGGCTGGGTCATCCTGCCCAGGATAAGGGAGCTGGCCAGCATGAACGCCTCTGGACAGGAGCAGAGGAGGCTCGAATTCGAGCCGGGGGACATGCTCAGGCTCAAGGGGAAGAACCTGGGCTTTGACATCAGCGACACCAGGCAGGGCGTGTTCTATGTTGACGGCGGGGGAAGGGCGTTCCGCGCGACCCGCTACCACAATATAGGCACGGCCATCATCGACGTGTACGTGCCTGAAAGCTTGGAGCCGGGCGGCTACAAGGTGAAGGTGGTAACAAGCCCGCGCAAGGACAGCCTGGAGGAATTCACCTTCGGTGAG
>JAFTEK010000295.1 GCA_017453705.1 Treponema sp. | reverse complement strand
GTTCTGCCAGGAATGCGGAAAGCCCAAGCCGGCAGGAGCCCCCCTCTACAAGTGTGACAAGTGCGGATGGGAGCCTGCCGACCCCCACAATCCGCCCAAATTCTGCCCGGAATGCGGTGACCCCTTCGACACGGGCGACATAGTGGGCTAGCAGGAGAAGTATGCCCTTCAATTCCGTCCACTTCCTGTTGTTCTTCCCTATTGTCTGTATCTGTTATGCATTCATTGCGGCAAAGACGAAGAGCAACAGTCCGTCTCTCTTTTTTCTGCTGGCAGCCAGCCTGTATTTCTATGCCTACTGGAAGCCAGCATATCTTGTTCTCATTCTCGCCTCGGTCATCATAACCTGGCTTTCAGGGCTGGGGATGGAATGTTTCCCGGCACGAAAGAAACTTGTCCTCATAACTTCTCTCGTCCTTAATTTGGCAATCCTGTTTTTTTTCAAATACTACAACTGGCTGGCGGAGACAGTTTCCTTTCCCCTTCTAAATGTCGTGTTGCCAGTCGGTATATCATTCTATACCTTTCAGGCTGTCGGCTATTCGCTGGATGTGTACTGGGGCAATCTGAAAGCGGAGCGGGATTTCCTGAATTATGCCCTCTTCGTCACCTTTTTCCCACAACTTGTCGCAGGCCCGATTGAGCGGGCAGAGAATCTGCTGCCCCAGTTCAAAGCAAAACCCAGCTTTGACTACGGGCGGATAACGGACGGTCTCAAGCTCATGGCATGGGGGCTGTTCCTCAAGATTGTCATAGCGGACCGCATGGCGGTTTACGTGAACTCTGTCTACCGATTCATAGATGACTCCTACGGAACAGCTCTCCTTTTGGCGACAGTCTGTTTCGCCATACAAGTCTACGCTGATTTTGCAGGCTATTCCAATATTGCTATCGGTGTGGCACAGGTTCTTGGCTTCAAACTTATGAAGAATTTCGATCACCCTTACTTTTCCTCTTCAATCCCCGAATTCTGGAGACGCTGGCACATAAGCCTTGGCTCTTGGTTCCGCGACTACCTTTACTATCCGGTCGGATTTGCCTCATGGAACAGAAAGTTCTGCTCGCTCTTTTGTGGAAAAAGAAGAGAGAATCTTTCTAAAATGATGGGCATGATTGCGGCTGTCTGCGTCTGGCTTGCGACCGGTCTCTGGCATGGGGCGGCATGGCATTTTGTGGCATGGGGTGCCCTGCACGGGGCATATATACTTATTTCCATCATAACGGAAAAAGCCCGCGGTGCATGCAGAAAAAAACTGGGGCTTGAGAAAGACGGCCTGGTTATCCGCCCGTGGCACTGTGTCCAAGTCTTGATGACCTTCGTAATGGTCAATGCAGGCTACGTCTTTTTCCGTGCGAGCGGGATAGGGAATGCGTTCAGGATATTTAAAAAATTCCTTGCGATACCTTCTGAGCTCGCCATGGCGGAGCAAGCCCTTTATACGACAAGCGATACGAACACCTTCCTTACGATACTGATGATGAACAGGAATGTCACAGGAGTAGGACTGGACTTTATGTTCGTCAATCTGTTCCTCTGCCTTGTTCTGTTTATTTCCTCTCTTGTAACGCGACATAAAGACGGTCGGGAGATTGTAAACGGGTTTCCGCTTGTTGTCCGCTGGACACTCTACCTGTCCCTCCTGTTCGGAATTCTGATATTCAGATCCCTGCTTGAGACTGAATTCTTATACTTCCAGTTCTGACTTGCCACAAATGCTATTATGAAAAAAGACCTGAAAAAACTAAGTTGCCGTATTCTCTTTGTTCTGTGCACATTATTTCTTTTTTGGCTGTATTTCGCACTCAAGAACCCGTTGGACTATGTTGACCAAGATGCAGTAGACTGCATGTGGATGCGGAATTTCGCCGATTCCAGCCACAATCCCTCCTATGACGTAGTTTTTCTGGGGGATTCGCTGTCCAACTGTGCTTTTCTGCCTGATTTTCTTTCGGGGGCCTGCGTGAACCTTTCCCTCGGAGGCTCAAACCCAATATTGGAGTACTACATACTGAGCCGCTACCTTTCGAATAATTCTGCTCCCCGGATATGCTATATAAGCTTCGCTGATCAGAGCTTGGGTACGTGCAATTCTTTCCTTTCTACGTCAACAGCAAGGCTCCTCACCTTCTCCGAGGCTCGTGAGATTATGGCGGAAGGGGAAAGACTGGGGCAAAATTTCACGGCGACTCCACCCTACTCTGTCTGGGAATTCTATTGCCTTTCGCCCCGCGTGTACCAGCTGTCGCTTTTGCGCGGCATAGTGACTAACAGAAAAGAAAGCAACAGGACCAGGCTTCGCCATGCGGACATTCACTCTGGAGCCTATATGCAGCCTGTCACGCTTCCATTTGGGGAGGGCGTATCCACGAAAGACAGCTTTTACGTCAGTCCCGTGAATGATTCATATATAAGGAAGACAATAGGGCAGTGCGTCTCCAATGGAATTCCGGTTAAGATTGTCAAGCTGCCTTCCCATCCATCAGTCAGCCATACGGAAAAATACAGGATGGAATTTAGAGATTACTACGAGAACCTGAAGGCTGATTATCCGGGCATAGAGGTGGACTGGTTTGAATATGGGCTGACCGAGGATTGTTTCGTGGACAACATAGGGCACATGAATTTAAAGGGTGGAAGCACATTTACCAGAATGCTCGCCCGCTACTACCCAGAGGACTTTGCCGAACGCGTCCCACAACAGGGCAACATGTCCGCAGGTCTGGAAGAATACAGCAGTCTAGGGTTCGATTCTTTACAGAGTGAGCCATCGGGCAGTTTAACCGATATATTCGATGAGTGAGGCTGCCGTTGACAGCATTCAGTATTTAGGAATACAATTTGTTTTGAGGTACAGTAATGGACAAGGATTTTGAGCTTCTGGACAAGGTTGTGGGCAGGGTGCCGGATTTTCCCAAGCACGGCGTGCTCTTCTATGACATAACGGGCGTGCTCCGGCATCCCGACGCGTTCAAGTACTGCATTGACCGCATGGTGGAGATTTACAAGGACAAGCAGATAGATGCGGTGGCGGGCATAGAGTCGCGAGGCTTCATCTTCGCCGCCCCCTTC
>JAFTEK010000294.1 GCA_017453705.1 Treponema sp. | reverse complement strand
GTCGTAGGCACGAGAACGAGCGGAACGTTTGTGTATTCCTTCCTGAACCTGATGCAGAAATCTTTTATGTCCTCCCCGGACTTATCCTTGGAGTGAATCATCACTCCGTCCGCGCCGGCCCTGACAGCGGCAAAGGCTTTCTTCAACGCCCCGTCCACGCTGTATCCCGCGATAATCTCCTCTATGCGGGCGATTATCATGAAGTCCTTGGTTACTTGGGCCTTCTTGCCTACGCTGATTTTCTCACAGAATTCCTCTTCCGTCGCAAGCACCTGCTTGGCTTCTGTCCCGAACAGGCTGTTCTTTTTAAGCCCCTTCTTGTCCTCGATTATGACTGCGGACACCCCGTTCCTCTCAAGCGTGCGCACGGTGAAGACAAAGTGCTCAGGAATGCCACCGGTGTCTCCGTCGTAGATGATGGGCTTGGTCGTACATTCCAGTATGTCCGTGAGACTCTGCATCCTTGTGGTCAGGTCAACGGCCTCTATGTCAGGCTTGCCCTTGCTGGTGGAATCTGTAAGCGACGATGACCACATTCCGTCAAATGTGTGAAGGCCATCCTCCTTCATCAGCTCGGTGTGCTCCACAATCAGTCCGCTAAGGCCAGAGTGTGCCTCCATGATCCTCACAATCGGCTTGGCGGCAATCAGGCGGCGGAGGGCGGCACGGCGAATGTCCGGCGTAGTACCGATGGACTTGGCGTTTTCGTTGAGGGCAGCGGAGTTGATTCCCTGTGTATAGGGAATCTCCACAATCTTACCGCCCCATCCCTTCATGACGGCAAAGCAATCCTCGCGTACCTTTGATAAGTAGTTGCTCTTCCAGTCATCCCCGTGAATCATTATGTCGGGCTTGTACTTCCTGAGATTAGGGACATAGCTCCAGTCCTCCTGGGGAACGACACTGGCAACACCCTTTATGTTCTCTATGACCTGCTTGCGCTGTTCATATGTCAGGTAGGGAAGTCTCTTGTAGCTTGCAACCGCGCTATCGGTCAGAAGGCCAACCATAAGCTCTCCGCGCTTGGCCCCCTCATTTATGATGTTAATTATTCCAGGATGAATTATATCACCCGTTATTCCAAGATATACCGTTTTGCTCATAAAAATTAAAGCACCCTTCTTGCACCGTATCCGAACTATTTATAAACATTGATAATGCGCAGAGAAACTACTGCTTGATCCAGGATTTTGAATCAAAAATGCTTCCCTCTACCTTATAGGTGGCATAAGGTATATCAATTCTATCCCCGCTTTGGTTGCCCAGCATGAAAGAATAAAAACGGACACCTCCGCTTGTATGGTAGCTGAAGCTATGCTCCATACCCATGCTGTCAAAAATAGACGCTATTATGTCTCCATTTGATTTCAAGGTCTTCCGGTCTGCGATGAAATCACCATTGGCACCGACAGGCTTCATCATAAAAAGGGCATTCGCCCTTGATTTCCAGATTTTCTCCGAGGAAATGACATCCGAGACAGGAATTCCGTTGTCATTGCAACTGTTGCCGTGATCCGAGCATATGACAATCAGGGTGTTGTCATACACTCCATTCCGCTTCATCCAGGCGAAGTATTCCGCAAGCTCGGACATACACTTTTTGGCTGAATAATAGGCGGCATCTGAGGAATTGAATGATTTATGCTCAGGGTCGGGATAACGATTATCTATCACCATACCATCACGGTCTATTCCGTACGGAGGATGTGACAGCTCCGTACGGAAATATAGGAAATTTCCTTTTTCACTGTCCGCACTGGAAATCTCCGGCAGAAGATCCAGATAGGAAAGAGACCTCATCGTGCTTGTCCTGCAGAACCGAAAAGTTATTTTCTCGCCATATATAAGCCAGAAACCGGAGTCATATAAATAAGGCTTCAGGACATAAGGTAAGGAACTGAAAAACGGAAGCATCAGCAGGAGCTTCTTTTTTGACAGGTCAAAGTATGTGCTTATATTTCGTTCCGCCATATAGTGCTTGTAATACGGGCTGTCCGTTTCCAACCCGATTCCCTCTACAAAGGAAAATTTCAATCCTCCATGTACGATGGTTTCTTCAAGTCTGGACTTCGCTAGGGCTGTCGCTCCATAAATCGAGATTTCATTCTTGTTGTTTTGCAGCGGAGTATAATCTCCACCTCCGTACAAAGATGGAAGGGATGTCATTGTCTCACCAGAGACAGAGAGCGTATCGGCATACCATGTGAACCCGCTGAATTCTCTGTCAAACCCAGTCATTTCCTCTCTGATTCTGTCAATATAGGTGCTGTTGAACATATCGCAGCAGATATACAGGATATTGCGCTCTGTTCGGGAAAATGAATGCATCTTAAGCTCATCCTGCCCAAGCTCCGTTCTGTCTGACGTAACCGGGTGAATTCCTGTCTGCCGATACATACGGTAGGTCTCCTGCGAAAGCTTCAGCAAATTGAATGCAAGTAGAACCGTACAAACCAGCAGGCATACCTGCTGATGCCTGCATAGATAGCACAGCAGGCAAATGACAAGGAAGCCGATACCGATGTCCTTAAGCAGTGAAGAGAAAACGGGATGTAAAAAGTTTCCCCTGCCTGTCAGTTCGAAGCCCATTAAGACACCTGTATCAAGAGGAAATAAAACCGCGTTAAAAACATGGGTGAGCAGGATGATAATGAATATGACATTCATCAGGCACACCCCACGGGCTGTAAGTGTTTTCGTCAGGACAAATATTGCTATGTACACCCCCCCGCAGACCGCCCCCCCAAAAAAAAGAATCGACAGGTAACTGTCGGTGACATCCTGCGGGCTTCTGGCATATATTGTCAGCGGAACCAAAACGGTCATGGAGAACAAGAACATAGCGACGCAGACAATCAGGGGTCGTACCCGGGCATCACGTTGCATCATCTCAAGCTCATCCCGTGAAATTATAAGCAGTGCAAGAACATAACATACAGCACCTGCAAAGAGCGGGACACTGAGTTCTGAAATCCTTAAGAATGGAAGGTTTACTCCCGTCTTGTGGATTACAAAGTTGAGAATCAGAAACAGGTATACCGAAAAATGTCTCCTCACGAGCTGCCATCGGCATTTGAAAAACAGCCATACCGAAGCAACGAGGAGGACAATGGCATCGATATTCCTGAATAGATAATGCCTGTTATTCCGTATGAGGTACAGCTGGACGCAGAACCATGCCCACAGGAGGGTGAGCTTGAACAGGAACAAGACACGCCCCCGCTCCTCCGCATCTGGCAGAATCCATTCCTTGCCATCTTTCCTTCTGGCAAGACTCTTCACAAGCGACAGGAGGTTGTTGCTTGTCCAGTATATCAGCAGGGCGGCGGGGCGGTTGTACAGGAGAACGAAGAACACGACCGCGAGAACCAACAGCTGAAGGTTCTCCTTCAGCCTCAGCGACCGGGTGTATATGACGGAGGATGCGATGTTCACGGCCGTCATCAGGAAGGGGAGGCTGTTCAATCCGAACAGGAGACCGTCGGGGGCAGCCAGGTCACGGAAGCAGAGGAAGCTCTCCTCCGCATACCCGGTGTATGACGACAGCACGTTATAAGCTGCAAAGAAGAAAGGAATCTGGATTAAGAGCCCCAGGGCGGATCGGAAGGCGTACCAAGTCCTGTAGCCGTGCATGCGGTAGCAGGCCTGCAGCATGTAGAACCTCTTGTTCCCCGTGAACGCAGCCTTTATCTGCCCGACCTCGACGGCCATCTTGTTCTGGATGTCCTCCTCCTTTTTCTTCCAGATGTCGGCGAGGCGGTACAGGGGGTAGGTTCCAGCTGTTATGACAAGGCTCATCAGGAGGAGTGAGATTCCGTAGTTACCCGTCAGCCTGTGGCAGCCCTCGAAGACGTAAAGGAGCAGCAGTTCCAGCGGCCTGAAGATGTTCATTCCAGCCCCTCCCAAATTTTGGATACGACCTCATAGACCTTCTCTCCGGCATGGCCGAGGTTCGGGACGGTGTAGGGGGCCCTTCCGCCGGAGGATGACGCAAGCTCCTCTTCCACTATTTCCGCTATGTGCGGTATGTCATTCTCCGTAAGCTCGCGCGTTATCCTCTTCGTCACGGGGACGTTGAACAGGAGCTCCGGCGGGAGGTCTTCAGCCTCGTATCCTGTCAGGCTCAGCCCTCCGCTGGCGAGCAGCACCGGCCTCCCGAACAAAATGCTGTAATCGAATATGACGCCGGAGAAGTCCGACACCATGATGTCCGAGTTCGCCATGCTTTCCATCCCGGAAGGGGCTGTGTCAATCCTGAACCTCCCATTGGAGCGGAACCTGCTCCGTATCTTTTCCAGCCTGTCTCCGTCCACCGTGAGGCTCTGCGGGTGCGGCCTGAAAATGACCGTCCATCCTGCGTCCAGCAACCCGGCTATAATGTCCTCTCCGCAGGTCCGCAGCGAGCTCCTTGCACCCCATGACGG
>JAFTEK010000293.1 GCA_017453705.1 Treponema sp. | reverse complement strand
GTTGACTATGGAAAGCCCCAGGCCGGTTCCGGGGGTAGTCTTGTCACGCAAAGGATTCTTGATGTCCTGTGAGAACTCATCGAACATCTTGCGCTGGAATTCCTCTGTCATACCGATTCCGTTATCAGCGACGCAGATATGCAGCTTAACAGACTCGTCGGAGACCCATTCCTGATCCACAAAGAAGCTCACCGCTCCTCCTGGTTTTGTATACTTGACCGAGTTGGACAGCAAATTCAGCGTCACCTGGTTAAGCCTCACCTTGTCCGCCATAAAAGCCCTTGCCAGCGGCGGGGCGGCATTTATAACGCAATCCAAGCCCTTGTCATGGCACATGGACTCAAGAAGGTTGCTTATCTCCCTTATGAAGGTGTCGTATGAACAGGCTTCGGGAACAAGCTCTATCTTACCAGAATCTATCTTGGATATATCCAGTACGTCGTTTATAAGGGAAAGCAGGAAGTTGCCAGAAGTCTTTATTTTAGCCAAGTCATTGGCCAGCTTGTCCTTTTTATCCATGTCTTCTTCGGCAAACTGGGTCAAATTCAACACAGCACCAATCGGGGTGCGAATGTCATGGCTTATGCGGGAGACAAATTCTGACTTGGCGGTGTTGGCCATATCAGCCCTTCTCAGTGCATCCTCCAGCTCCGAAAGACGTATTTGCTCCTGCCTGTACTGCTCGGTGACATCGGTTATGCAGCAGAGAATGTACTCCTTGCCGAGATCCAGATAGAAATACTGGGCCATCTTGCGGATTGGCTCCCCGCCCTCGTTGCGCCAGGGGATTATGTTGGAATAGTGGGAGTCCTCGGCCAGCTTCTTCCGTATGGTCGCAAGCTCGTATTCTGTCCTTGACGGATTGTCATCCACAGGAAAGATATGCCTTGCAAGCTCCTGCTCAACGTATTCATCATAGTCTATGCTCTTGAGATCCTCATAATCGGGGGAACCGATAAAGCATATCGTTTTTTTCTGAAGGTTTATCAAAGCGATAAATTCATAGACAACATCAGTCAGACGATCCAGCAGGCGGGACATAAGCTCCCCCTTGGTAACGTCTGTCACATAGCAAAAGAACTCAATGTCCTTGGTGCTGGGGTTCTCCTGCAGGCGGAAGTCCGTCCGAACCCACATAATCTGCTTTTGCCCGGTGTAGCGCATGACGTATGAGAACCTCGTCCTGCCGGACGTCCATTCTTTCATCAGGTTGGCCCTGTCGAATATCTCCGTGGAATCTTTCCCGTCCGAGGTTAAGCCTGAAAACCCGTTTCCCCGCCAGACCATCTCGTCATAGGACATTGCCCTGGACAAAGGATCCAGCTCCGGAGTCACCTCGATGAGCCTGTTGAGGGAAAGGTTGACATGTGCTGACATCAGAATGTCGCTTTCACGCGACAGATGGAAATACGCAATCTCCTGCTCGTAGCCGCCGCTTTTGACTATCTGGTCAGTTATATCATAGCTTGTGGCAACCGCACTGTCCCAGTCTCCGGCCGCACTCTTGGAAGGAGTCGCAGATATACGCATTACACGCACAGTCCCGTCCTTGCCAAGGGGAACCCTGATATCCATCTTGAACAGCCTTCCCTGCCTAAGGACAGAAAACATCTTTTCTATGCGGTTCCTGTCGGTGTCATCCATAAGCTTGTATATATACGCGGCAACCTTATTGTTGTCCTTGGGAAGGTCATAAATCTTACGGCAACGCTCAAAGAAGGGGGAATCTATAGGAACTGTGTTTCCTGCATACAAGTCAAGCTCCCAGAGGATGAACTCCAGGGAATCCAAGGCGGCCTTGTGCTTCTGAAGCAGCTCAAGCTCCTTGCTCTTGAGCGCGGAAAGCTCGTCCTCCCTCTTCCTCAGCTCCCGTGCCCTTGCGTCCTCAGCCCTCAAAAGCTCTTCAGTCCTAAGATAATCGCTGACATCCTGGAATATCGTGTAAATCCTGTTTACCCTGCCAGAAGCGTCCGCCACGCCGTATATGCTCGCCTTTATGAACGAAGGCTCGCCCCCGGTCTTCTTGTAGAACTTGATGTTGCAGGAGGCTTCCTTGGCTCCGGCCTTGACCTGGGCAAGTATGGCGGCAAAAGCCCTGCTTCCCTCCGTATCAGTATGTGAGGACAGGATGTAAAGGGGGTTCTGCATAACCCTGGGAAAGCCCACGTCCTTCATAAAACGTCTGGAATATGGCGAATCAACAACGACAGTGACTTTCTTGTCCAAGTTGGTGTCAAAGACTACAAGCTTGGCATTTTCCATCGTAAGCTCGTAGACCAGCTTGGTATCCGAGAGAACCCCGCTCGCCTTCCTAAGGGCATCGTTTTCCATCTTGCGGAACACAGGCCCCATTATCACAAAGGGTAAATAAAGAAGGGATGCCGAGAACCGGGCGACATTCTCATAGGGCAAGTCCTCTATCCCTATGAAGCCCTTGACATCCCCCCCATAAACAAGCGGAAGGATGAGCATGGTCTTGGCATCATGCTCAAGTATTATTCCATAATCGGCAAGAAGTTTTTTCTCAAAGAAAAGGATATCGGCCTCATCGTAAAAAAATGCCTCTGAGACTGAACAGGAATAAAAAACAGCCTCCCCTTGAAGAAAGATATCCGACGTACCCAGGTTTGAAAATCCCTTTTCCCTGCTCCAGTCATAAGTCCGGTATATGACATCAGGTTCCGCCCTGACATAGAGGCCTATCTTGTTGGCCTGTAAATTTTCACCAAGGAGAGAAAGGACACTACTCAGGCTCTCATCCCGCTCCAAGGACTTGTGCATGAGGGCACAACAGTCCATGAGCAACTGACATTCACCGCCTTTTTCCTTGTATTCCAGTTTCTCCATACGAAAAACGCTCCCCGGCTTCTATATATAAGGGCATCTCTAAAAACTAGACAAGCCCCGTTTTTAGAGATTGTCTTCGAGTCTACGGCTTGCATAGCAATCACTGTCGCATATAATATCGCGACTTAGAACATCGCGTTTTCAGAGTTACCTCAGAAAAACGCACAAAGCGCAATTTTTCGAGGTAAACATAATTATATATGATAATATCGACATTTTCAATTTTTTTCCGAAACTAAGCCTGAGGAAGCGTTTCCCTAGAGCAGTTAAGACAGCTTAAAGCAGTTAAGGCTGCTTAAAGCAGTTGGGTCTGCTTAAAGGAGTTAGTCTGCCTAAAGCAGACAGATACCTGCCTTGGCACACTGGCTCCTCATGTCATCAGGCCAGGTGCTTACCTGGATTTCCCCGATGTGAGCCTTGCGGAGGAAGTACATGCACAGGCGGCTCTGTCCTATTCCGCCGCCCAAAGTCTGGGGCAGCTGACCGGACAGCAGCTTTCTGTGGAATTCAAGATTTTCCCTCTCAGGGCAGCCACGCTCAGCAAGCTGAGCCTTCAGGGACTCAGGACTTACACGAATTCCCATAGAAGAAAGCTCCATCGCAGACTCAAGGACCGGGTTCCACACAAGGATATCACCGTTAAGACCACGGTGGCCATCCCCGCTCTCTGTAATCCAGTCATCATAGTCCGGTGCGCGGCCATCATGGATAGAACCGTCAGGCAGCTTGCCGCCAATACCTATCAAGAACACCGCCCCATACTTCTTGGTGACTATCAGCTCCCTCTCCTTGGGGCTTTTGTCAGGATACTGCCTCTGAAGGTCATCTGCGTACATAAAAGTTATGTGTTCCGGGAGTATAGGCTTTATATGCTCATACTTGTCATATATGTAGAATTCCGTCTGCTTAAGGCATGTGTAAAGCTTGGCGACCGTCTCCTTAAGGAACATCACAGTCCTGTCCATCTCATCAATGCGGATTTCCCAGTCCCACTGATCCACGTAGAGCGAGTGCAGGTTGTCCAGCTCCTCGTCGGCACGGATTGCGTTCATGTCCGTGTATATCCCGAATCCACGCCCAAGCTCCATCTCAGCGACCTTGAGCCTCTTCCACTTGGCAAGGGAATGTACAATCTCAAGCTTTTGCTCCCCCATGTCCTTGACAGGAAAGCTGACAGGCCGCTCCACACCGTTCAAGTCATCATTTATCCCCAGTCCGGACTTTACAAAGAGTGGAGCCGTAACACGGGTCAGGCTCAGCTCGGTCGAAAGTGAAAGCTGGAAAAAATCCTTGATGAGCACAATAGCGTGCTCTGTTTCCTTCTCGTTCAAAAGCGGTTTGTAGCCACTTGGCAACTGCAAGTTTGACATATATATGCTTCCTTATGCAAATGATTTGATAAATTTCCTGAATGCACTTCTGCCGGCCTCATTCCGCTTAAAAACACCCGCGTCCTCAAGCACAGAGGCAAAGACCAGCCCCGTCTCATCTTTAAGCACCTGGCCGACATTCTCTTTATCAAGCTTTTCATGCCTGGAAATGATGTCCGACACCCAGTCAGCATGTTTCGCAAGCTCCGGGTCAGCCGATATATCACGCCCCTGCAATATCGCGCGCGCAAGGTCAGAAAGCTCCTTTTTGAGCCTGGCAGGCAAAACTGCAAGCCCCATGACCTCGATGAGACCGATATTCTCCTTTTTTATGTGATGTTTGTCGGCATGGGGGTGGAATACCCCCAGAGGATGCTCCTGCGTAGTGATGTTGTTGCGCAGAACAAGATCCATCTCATACAGCCCGTTCCTCCTACGGGCAATAGGAGTGATGGTGTTGTGCCTCTCTCCGTCCGTCTCAGCAAAGACAAAGGCATCCTTGTCACTGTAGCCCCGCCATTTTAGCAGAATCTTGTCGGCAAGCTGAACAATGCGGTCGCTGTTACGGCCTGTAAGCCTTATAACTGACATAGGCCACTTGATGATTCCGCATTTTACATCGTCAAAGCCGGATATGCTGAAAGTCTCCTCGTAATCAGCACGGGACATGGGGAACTCATAGCATCCGCCCTGGAAATGATTATGGGTCAGAATGGAGCCGCCTACAATCGGCAGGTCGGCGTTGCTCCCAATCGTGTAATGGGGAAAAAGCTTAACAAAGTCAAACAGGCTGGTAAAGCTGTCGTGGCATATAACCATAGGCACGTGCTCAAAGCTGAATACAATGCAATGCTCATTATAATACACGTATGGTGAATACTGAAGCCCCCACTCCCTGCCATTAAGCCTGAGCGGGATTATCCTGTGGGTCTGCCGCGCAGGATGCCCCGGATGCCCGGCGTACCCCACATTCTCCTTGCAAAGGAGGCAGGCCGGGTAGCCGCTCACTTTCGCATTGCGGGCAGCGGCTATCTCCCTGGGATCCTTTTCCGGCTTGGATAGGTTTATAGTAACATCAATGTCACCATAGTCTGTTCTGACCTTCCATTTTACATCCTTGCAAATCCTGTAACGCCGAATGTAATCGCTGTCCTGGCTGAATTTATAGAACCAGTCGGTGGCATCCTTTGAGGACTTCTTGAACCTCTTAAGGAATTCCGCCTCTACGTATGACGGACGCGGGACAAAACAGGACATAAGCTTAGTGTCGAACAAGTCGCGGCTTTCCGTGCC
>JAFTEK010000292.1 GCA_017453705.1 Treponema sp. | reverse complement strand
ATCTTTCACCGATGGAGCGGCACAGGCGAAGTCCTGTAGGGCCGTCCGTCGCGTCTGGCTCTGCTCCGTCGCGGGAATATATAGTGCAGTCCTCCGCACGGCTCTTGTAGCTGCCCCCTCGGAGTGACTTTCTGGAATCGTCCTCCTCATAGGAATCCCAACACCACTCCTGCACGTTCCCGCACATGCCATATACCTTTATCCAGTTTGTATCCTTTGACAAGACGCTGTGACACCTGCCGCTGCTGTCTTTCTCGTACCAGCAATTGCTTCTGACATCATTGACTTTATGACCATTGTAAGGCTCTGTCTTTTGCATGTCCCCGCTCATTGCTGCCCACTCCCATTCCGCCTCCGTAGGAAGCCGATAGCCATCAGCGTTGAAGTCGCAGACAATGGCAGTAAAATCACTTAGGCTTACAGGCCACTTTGCTGGGTCTGCCTCGCCATCTATAGTATAGCATGGCTCATAGCCGTACATCGTACTGAGCATATTGCACAGCTCCACCGCCTCGTACCATGACAGACCTTCGACGGGCAGGTTGCCTTCCGACTGGCACAACTCCATCCCCGTCATAAGGGCATACAGTTCCCGGTTCAGCTCGGTCTCCCCTATCTCATACGGCTTAATAGCTAATGATGGATTCGCCGATACACAGGGGACTTTAATCATGACGGGCTTGAGGGCATTGACATTCGTTTCGTTCATCTCCAGCGTTATGACATCGGTGAATTCTTTCGCAAGGGAACGGCATGGACGGAAAGAAAGCAAACCTGTAAATTCCATCATGCTTTCTGCACCTTCATACGATGCAACCTCACAAGATTCGCTCTTATTCTGCCAGCATCCGCCACGGATGGTCTTGCGCCGCATGCCATCCTCCCCGCTGTCACTGTACCCGGTTGGGTTCACTTGGGGAAGTTCGCTGTAGCTCCAACGCCAGTCCCAAACCCACTCCCACAAGTTGCCGCTCATGTCGTACAGACCAAGCTCGTTGGGCTTCTTCCGGGCAGGTTCCTGCCAGTAGCGTCCGTTCGCAAGGCGCGTTACTCCCCCCATGTCTCCACTTGTTTTGGCAATTTCGGTATTTCCCTTGTACCAGCCCACCTCGTCAAGCTTGTCGCTTCCGCTGTACAGGTAGCCATGACTCTTGTTACCTCCTCGGGCAGCCCACTCCCATTCTGCAGATGTGGGCAAGCGGTAGCCGTCCGCGTTGAAGTCACATTTCATCTCAGACCAAATTTTCAATTTATCAAATTCGCTTCCATCAGGCGGATTTCCCCATTCCCGCTCGTCCACAACACCATTAAGATTGTAACAGGGGGTATAGCCGTCCTCCCTGCTCATTCGGTTGCATTCCACAACGGCTTCCCACCAGTTGCACCTCATTTCCTTTTCCACGGAGCAAATCTCGAAGTCGCTGACAGTCACATTGTGATATTTCTGATTCCTCCAGTCCTGCATGAGGAACGTCCCGCCTTCCACGCGAACCATTCTGAGTACACCCGGGTCGTCCGGAGCTTCCGCGTCGGCAGCAACAAGCTCCGCTTCCGATATTCCGGCAGGAAGTTCCTCTCCAGAAGCGACCGTCTCCTCTGAGGAAGGAGAGGAGGTCGTTTCCTCTTCCTCCGACCGAGCCACCGTGTTCCGTTTACAGGACAGTGTAAACAACAATAAGAACAGTATAAAAATTGTCGTTTTCATAACAATTCTCCCACACCTTCTATTCTAGGATTTTATAAGTGTATATGTCCCTATCTTTGTTATTGTATAAAAATTACCTTGACTATTTGTTTTTTCACCCAGAATATATTTTCTATTCTGCTTTTCATCATTAACACTCGATGCAGAGTAATTAAACTGAACCTGACCACTTTCATTGAGACTATATCCAGTAAGAACTATCCAATGTTTTTCTCCATGTACACCTTCTGCCTGTCCAAATATATATGTCGTTCCCTCTGTATCCTCCGCTATCTCGTTCAGCTTATCAAGGGACAGCTTTTGCTCCCACCAGTCGGTCTTTAGTTCAACATCAAGCTGGCTTTCCGCAAGGTACGCCCTGAACGCCGTAGCTATTTCATCCTCGCTCATATTCCCGTCTTTGTCTGCGTCGTATTCGTTTATGTCGAGAAGAGTTACCCCGCGCCCCAAGGCATCGCTTATCATCTTCGCTGCACATGTCATCTTACAGCCAACCTTGCTGAACTTATTTCCCTTACCATTCATTTTGTTATCGTCATCCGTTCACTTCAACAAGCTCTTTATCTGTCAGATCGTCTGCAAAACTAAGGATATTACAGTTTTTCTTCATATTTTCTCCATGCACGGACTCAGCATACTCGTAAAGTCCTAAAGTCGCAAACCTCAACTATAACCGAAATCTTGTTTCATTATAGTAGATAACCGCCTGTTTGTCTACATAAAAGCCCGGGCTTGCCACGGCCTCCCTAAATGTCCTATACTACCGACATGCTTAGACTTAGACGACTTGCGACGGCTGCCGCCCTTGCAGCCCTACTCCTTGCCTCATGCAAAAAAGAAGCCGGAGTGGACAGCGGCAACGCCCCGCTCTGCATATATCAGGTGATGACCCCGACGTTCATTGACGGTGACAGCTCCATAGGATACCAGACAGCATGGGGGCCGGAGGAAGAAACAGGCGGCGACTTGCAGGGGGTTATGGACTCTTTGGATTACATCAAGTCACTGGGCTGCAATGCAGTGTGGCTCACGCCGGTATTTGACTCAAGCGGGGCTAACTCCGACAGCGAGTCTGGATACAGCGGCAGGCTGGACTCAACAGGATACTACACAAAGGATTACTTTCATATAGACCCGCACTTTGGCAGCGAGGAAACGTTCCGCAAGCTGGTGGACTGCTGCCATGAGGCTGGACTGTACGTCATACTGGATGGGGTATTCGGGCACTGGGGCGACTTTGTCGAGCCTTCGCCGTCAGGCAGACTGCCGTCAAGGGAACACGGCAAGTTCCACGGAGCAAGCTTTCCAGAAAGCCTTGAGTTTTTCCAAGAAGTCGCCGCCTACTGGATACGCGAATACAAAATCGACGGCTGGCGGCTGGACCAGTGCTACCAGCTGGGCACAGACGGAGAGGGCGTACATGACGGACGCAACTACTGGTACGACATAAGGCTTGCCGTGGAAGCAGTCTGCCGGGAAAACCGCTCGGAAGGCAGCCGCTGGGGAACCCTTGGCTACCTGGTAGGGGAATGCTGGAAGGACACCGCGCGGGAGATACGCTCATCCGTAGTTGACCCCGGCACTGCGGAAGGCTACGGGCTTGCCTCCTGCTTTGACTTTCCTTCGCGCGGCTACATCAGCCGCATCATGACCAAGGACGGAACAAATGCCGGAGGACTTCTGAACTATGTTTTCTCGGATGCGGAAAGCAAGGGATACCCCGGCTTCTATAAGCCGAACCTCTTTCTGGACAACCACGACCTGGACCGTCTGGGAACATCCATAACAGAGGCATACCCCGCCCAGAGGCCTGACGGAGAAGAAAGCAGCACATACTATGCCAAGCACGCCCTTGCCCTTGCCATCCTCGCCGCTTACTCAGGCCCCGTAACCGTCTATTACGGGGACGAATGGGGAGCATGGCTGGATCCCGCCCGCATAGGAAGCTTCCCCTGCTACAGGGACAACTCGTCCCGCACGGCGGGCAAACAGGAAGGCTTTTCCGACCGGGAGCAGGAACTTCTGGACTACGTATCCTCCCTGCTGAACGCAAGGAAGAACACGCCCGTCCTTTACGAAGGAAAGAACGAGACGCTTCTTGCAAGCAAGGAGCTGTACATAGGAAAGAAAACGCTGGGAAAAACGGAGCTGGTCTACCTGCTCAACTGCTCTGCCAGTCCGCAAATCTACACGCTGGAAAAAGGCGGCAAGGACATCATCAGCGGCAGGAAGGTCGGCAAGACGGGGACGCTCGCCCCTTGGTCAGCCCTCTTCATCCGCGTCAAAGGGTGAAAGAGCCTTTCCGGAGGATTCGGACTCAAAGCCTGCAAACCGAGGCAGTTGCAAAGAGTCCACGGCAACACGTTGCCTGGGACTTTTGGAACTGCCTCAACCGTTTGTCCGGACCGGATTCCTGCCGCTTGTCCGGCATATTGAAAGAACAAGGGCTATGTGCTAGAATTGGCGAATGCTTCCCGGCCAGCCGTCCCCCATCCTGCAAGTAGCCTATGCCTCCGACGAGAACTACGTCCCGGTGATGGGAGTGTCCCTGATGTCACTGCTGGACAAAAACCGGGATTTCGGAAAGATACATATATACGTGCTAGACGACGGCATAAGCCCCGGGAGCCGGGAGACGCTGGAGGCGCTCACCGGGTCCTACGGGCAGGACAGAAAGATCAGCTTCATCAGCGCGGAGGCCCTGCTGAGCCAGATCTCGGGCCAGCTGGAGGGCTATACCTGCACCCCCGGCTGCACGGGGATTTTCTCCCGGATTTTCCTTCCCGACCTGCTTCCCGACATTCACGGCCGCCTCCTCTACATTGACTGCGACACGCTGGTCGGAACGGGGCTTGCCCCACTGCTCTCCGTGGATTTGCAGGGCAAGTGCGCCGGGATGGTGCAGGACTGCATATCCCGGGAGTACCTCGACATCCACCCCGTGCGCCTGGAGCACTACCACAACTCCGGCTTCATGCTGATGGACCTTGACAAGTGGCGGAGGAAGGATGCGGGCGGGCTCCTGCTGAAGGGGGTCGCCGCCGGATACGGGGCCTATCCCCTGCCCGACCAGGACCTCATAAACATGTCGCTCCGTGACGAGATTGCAGAACTGGACTTCCGCTACAACTTCCAGTCGCCCTT
>JAFTEK010000031.1 GCA_017453705.1 Treponema sp. | reverse complement strand
GTTACGAAACTTTGACGGGAAACGCTGATTAATGTCTCCTATATTAATCAGCGTTTCCCTAAGCCCCCCGGAACTTCTCCTTGATTGCATCGGCCACCAGGGCGGGAACCATGCCGCTTATGTCACCGCCAAAGCGGGCGACTTCCTTGATGCTGCTGCTCCTTATGAGGAAGTAACGCTGCTCGGTCGGGACAAGAAGGGTCTCAATGTCCCCGTTGAGCGAGCGGTTCATCAGGGAAAGGTCAAACTCGTATGAGAAGTCGTTGGTGTTGCGGATTCCCCTGAGCAGCACCTTCGCGCCCACAGCCCGGCAGTAGTCCACGATGAGCGTGTTACAGGTATGCACCTGCACGTTGTCAAATCCCTTGGTCAGCTCCTTGAGCATGGCCAGCCTCTCCTCGGCGGAGAAGAGGCAGGTCTTGTCCGGGTTTATCGAGATGGCGACATCGATGCGGTCAAAGAGCCTGCACGTCCTCTCGATGATGTTCAGGTGCCCGTAAGTCGGCGGGTCGAATGTTCCGGGGAAAACAGCCGTTATCATCTTTGCTTTCTCCCCTTCCCTTACTTGGCGACGATGTTCACGAGCTTGTCCGGAACGACGACGACCTTGACCACGGACTTGCCCTCAAGGAACTTCCTGGCTCCCTCGGTCTCAAGCGCGGTCTTCTGGAGAGAGTCCTTGTCCGTGCCGGGAGCGGCCTGGAACTTGTCGCGGAGCTTGCCGTTTATCATGACGACTATCTCCTTGCTGTCCTCCTTGGCAAAGTCCTCGCTGAAAACCGGCCAGCTCTCGTAAGCGACCGTCTTGTCGTGGCCGGCCTTCTGCCAAAGCTCCTCTCCCATGTGGGGGGCGTAGCAGGCAAGCATCTTGACGAACCCTTCCCAGAAGGCGCGGGGCAGGCTCTCCAGCCTGGAGGCCTCGTTTATGAAAATCATCATCTGGCTTATCGCCGTGTTGAAGCTCAGGCTGTCAGTGTCGTCCGAGACTTTCCTGACTGTCTTGGCGTAGGTCTTGCGGAGGGATACGAGCCTGCCGTCGTCGAGCTTTCCCGTCACGTCAATGTCGCAGAGCTCCTTCTGGCCGACCGCCCATACCTTGTCGAGGAAGCGGGTTATTCCTATAAGCCCCTGCGTGTTCCAGGGCTTGGACTCGGTGAGCGGCCCCATGAACATCTCGTACATGCGCACGCTGTCCGCCCCATAGTTCTGGATCATCTCGTCTGGGTTGACGACGTTCTTGAGCGACTTGCTCATCTTGGCTATGACCCGCTCAAGCTTCTCGCCTGTCGCCTTCTCGACAAAGCTTCCGTCAGAGGCCTCCTCCACCTGATCGACAGGGACGAGTGACTTGTTGCCCCTCTGGTAGGCAAAGCTCGTTATCATGCCCTGGTTTATGAGCCTGTGGAAAGGCTCTTTCGTGGAGACCACCCCGATGTCATACAGCACCTTGTGCCAGAAGCGGCTGTAAAGCAGGTGCAGGACGGCATGCTCCGCCCCTCCCACGTAGAGGTCAACAGGCATCCAGTAGCTTTCCGCCTCCTTGGAACAGAACTCCTTGTCGTTGTGGGGGTCAAGGTATCGCAGGTAGTACCAGCAGCTTCCCGCCCACTGGGGCATCGTGTTGGTCTCGCGCCTCGCCGCCCCTCCGCACTGGGGGCAGGTGCAGTTGACCCACTCGTCGATTCCAGCCAAGGGAGACTCGCCTGTCCCTGTGGGCTGGTATGTCTTGACGTTGGGCAGCTCAAGCGGCAGCTGATCCTCCGGGACGGCGACCGTGCCGCACTTGGGGCAGTGGACGAGCGGTATAGGCTCGCCCCAGTAACGCTGGCGGCTGAACACCCAGTCACGCAGCTTGTAGGAAACGGCCTTCTTGCCTATCCCCTTCTCGCCCAGCCAGTGTATAATGGAAGGAATAACCTCTTTGGTCGCCTTGCCGCTGAACGAGGCTGAGTTTATGGAGTATCCGTCCTTGGCAGGGGTGCACTCATTGGCTACATCGAACACGTCAGGATGGGCGGCGGCAAGTTTTGCGTATGCGTCCGCGTTCCCGGCGGTCTCGCGTATCATCGCGGCTCCCTTTGCCTCATCTCCGTCAGCGAGGGAGGCGACCTCTTCCTTGCTCGCCACTACCTTTATGATGGGCAGGCCGAACTTCTTGGCAAACTCCCAGTCCCTCTCGTCATGGGCAGGAACCGCCATAATCGCCCCTGTTCCGTGGCCTGTCAGAACATAGTCAGAAATCCAGATGGGCACTTTCGCGCCGTTCACCGGGTCTATGCCGTAGCTGCCTGTGAAAACTCCGGTCTTGTCCTTGGCCAAATCCGTCCGCTCAAGGTCTGACTTCTTGGCCGCCTGCTCTATATAGGCTTCCACGGCGGCCTTCTGCTCAGGCGTAGTAAGGCTGGCGACCATTTTGTGCTCAGGGGCGAGAACCATGTATGTCGCGCCGTAGAGG
>JAFTEK010000030.1 GCA_017453705.1 Treponema sp. | reverse complement strand
TTATGGAACTGATCGTCGGTGATGTCCTCTGCCGGGGCGACAGCTCCGGTTCCCGCATTGTTTATAAGGATGTCTATCCTGCCAAACTTGGTAATCACCTCGTCCACAGAGGCGTTAACCCTGTCTGTATCCGTTATGTCGCAGGGAATGGCAAGGGTCTTTACCCCATAGCTGTCAGCAATCTCCTTGGCAACGGCTTCTATCTTCTCTTTGCGACGTGCGATAGCCACTATGGAAGCTCCTTGGTTGGCCAGTGCCTTTGCCATCTGCACTCCCAGTCCGGCGGAACAGCCTGTTACTATGGCCACTTGTCCTTTCAAGTCAAAATATGAGTTCATATATTTCCTCCTATATGTGTTTTGGGAACCTTTTAAAACTTCAGTTTTTAGAGATTCCCTTTTATTGTAGCATAGAATGTTATTTTGTTCCCGGTATCAACTCCAGGATTTCTTTTATGGGCATACAAATATCATTGACTTCAAGAGACCGTTCCGCGCGCAGGATTGTCTCAGCACATTTCTGCATGGCCGGATAGGATGCACGTAACATGTGGTTTGCATAAATGATGATGTTTGCCCCCCACGAAGCCAGTTCTTTCTCCGTGAACTGATTATATGTAGTTGGAACAAGTACCAGGGGAATGTTTGCGTACTCTTTCCTGAACTTGGCACAGAATGACTTTATATCTTCCCCGGACTTGTCCTTGGAGTGAATCATCACACCGTCTGCTCCCGCCCTGACTGCGGCAAAAGCCTTGTTTATAGCCTCTTCAACGCTGTAGCCAGCGATAATCTCTTCTATGCGGGCTATAATCATAAAGTCCTTTGTTATCTGGGCTTTCTTGCCGGCACTGATTTTCTCGCAAAACTCTTCCTCGGTCGCAAGAACCTGTTTGGCTTCTGTTCCAAACAGGCTGTTTTTCTTGAGCCCTTTCTTGTCTTCTATGATAACAGCGGATACACCGTTCCTCTCCAGTGTCCTTACAGTGAATACGAAGTGCTCAGGGATTCCCCCTGTGTCACCGTCGTAGATAATCGGTTTTGTCGTACATTCCAAAATATCCGTGAGGCTCTGCATCCTTGTAGTAAGGTCAACAGCTTCTATATCGGGCTTGCCCTTGCTCGTGGAGTCTGTCAGCGAGGACGACCACATACCGTCGAATGTATGCAGCCCGTCATCTTTCATTATCTCCGTGTGTTCCACAATGAGACCGCTTAAGCCAGAATGCGCCTCCATAATCCTTACGACAGGCTTTGCGGCAATAAGCCTGCGGAGCGCGGCACGGCGGATATCTGGCGTAGTTCCAATGGACTTTGCGTTTTCAATTAGGGAAGATGAGTTAATCCCCTGTGTATAGGGTATTTCGACAATCTTTCCTCCCCATTCTTTGATTGCAATAAAACATTCTTCCCTGATTTTGGAGAGATAGTTTGTCTTCCAGTCATCTCCATGTATCATAATATCAGGTTTATATTTTTTCAGGTTTGGAACATAGCTCCATTCTTCCTGAGGAACAACTCGTGCAACCCCCTTTATATTCTCTATGACTTGTTTCCTCTGCTCATAGTTCAGGTATGGGAGTCTCTTATGGTTTGCAATTGCACTGTCAGTTAAAAGCCCTATCGTAAGCTCTCCCAGCTTAGCCCCTTCATTTATGATGTTTATGATTCCAGGATGTATTATATCCCCGGTAATACAAAGATAAACGCTACTTTTCATTCTCTAATTCTACTCCTTGCTTTCTTAGGTTTTCCAGTGTATTAGCATAGACTTCATCTGACGATGGTTTTTCCCAGTTGTTCATATCAAAAAGGTCATCATGGATGGAATACCATGTATCTTCATCTACAGTGAGCGTGTTGGAATGTTTGTTCTTAAAGGCTTTCTGCCATTCCGTGTATTCCCCATATACAGGATTCTTAAGCGAAAGCTTTGTTATGTCATTGCCTGTCGCTGGGTTTATTGGATTGTCAATCAAGCCCTTGACGGCGATGGACGGCACATCCGCATTTGTCATAAATGTATCGTCAATGTTCAAGCGTCCTTTAGAGTCAAAGTCTTTGACCAAAAGCAGGCAGGTAAGCTCTCCTCGTGGCAGGTGGGAATAAGCTTCCAGGCTTTTGACACCTACTCCACTACCGTGGTCTGAGCTTATGATAATTCTTGTGTTGTCGTATGCATCATTTTCTCTCAGGTAATCAAGCCATTTTCCCAAAAGCTTGAGGGCTGCCATGTTGACGTAGTAGTGATCATCAGTGGCATATTTTGACGGGCTGTATTGCGTGACAGTCGGTGCAGGAACATAATCAGGCAGTTGGAGAACATTTGGACAGTGGGTCAGGTCATTCACCATGAATGTGAAATTATCGCCTGCATCACTTATCTTGGTAAGGGCGGGAAGATAATCCAAAACAGAGTAATTCTTTATCGTCTGGTCCAAGGCTCCCCCTCCTCCGGGAAGGGCTGAAACCTCGGCTTGGTCAAGCTCATAATAGCTTATCAGATAGCTGCCTTCATTATAGATTTTTGACCGGACAAATACAGGGGCAGAGCGCAAAATACTGTAAGGTAGAAATCTTTTCTTGTCAGTCTCTAGCTGGATGCTGTCTCCGAAGCCGTGCTCTGTTTTCCATCTTAGCCAGTATGCCCCTTGTGTCTCAACTGTCGTTATCTGCTCCGGGTATTTGCCCATGTCAAAATTCTCGTCCAAAAACCACTGGAGGGGCATGTCCGTCATAAGCGATGAATAGCCATTACGTGCAAAGATACGGGGAAGAACAGATGTCGCTTCTTCGAGCTTGTCAGCCATGGGAACTTCATCCTTTAGGTTCATCATGGCTGGGACATACTCATATCCACCGAATAAGCCGGGTGCACCGGCAAGTGTTCCATAGCTAAATGAAACTGTGTTGGGGTAAAAGGTAAACCCGTCATACTGCTCGTAAAGACGAGAATCCTCCGCGAAACATTCCTCCAGATATGCACCAGTTGCACGGTCTAGCATTATGCAGAAAACGTTCTTTCCAGTCTTGGAGATGCTGAGTATAGGTTTCAAGTCTCCAATCTGCGAATCATCCTTGTCCCGTCTCATTGTGGAAGAGAACCTTTTAAAGTCCTTCATTACGCTGTTAGCTTGGACAAGGGAATGGCCTGTAACCGAAACACAAACTACGAGAGCCATCATAAACATTAGCTTTATGGCTTTCTTACAAAACAATAAATATACAAGCAGTGCTATCAGGATAATGGCAAGTGCGTTTAAGCCTGTATACCATCGTTGTGCATGGAAAATATCATCCTTCTCATATACCAATATGTCGGACAGAATTCCATAGTTTGGAGAGAATAAGTAGAAATTCAGCAGGGCTGAAAACAAAAGGAGGGCGAATAAAGCGGAAAGGAGAGGTTTATATCTGTCCGCGGAAAGTCCGTAGATAAATGCCGGCCAAAGGATAAAAAGGCCTGCCGCTTTAAAAAGTATATGCCTGTAAAGCAGGAAAGGGGAGCTATAGCCTTCCAGAAAGGAAAAAGCCGCAACATCCGAAGCCAATACGCTGAGAGGAATCACGCTGCCTACAAGCAAGAACAAGCCAATGCAAGAAGCCGAGAAAAGCTTGTTGTATTGCTTTTTCCCAAATGACTTGTTAAAGGCAAAACAGGAAACAAGATCCTTTAGTTTTTTTGTCAGAGGTGCGATACGCTTGGCTTGCAGGAAAAATAAACATACTGTGGCGGTGAATATTGTGATGATGAGTTTTTTTGATAAACGGCCATTTGGTTTGAAAAGGACTGAGTACAGGCAGAAAGCGACAAGGGCACTGCACAGAATGAGTTTTGCAATCCGGCGGGGATGCTTGCTCTGCATGATTACATTCTTTAAAAGGGAGAAGACCTGGTTTAGAATCCAGTAAAAAACAAGGCCGCTTGGCGAGCCATAAAGTAGAACCAGGAATATCATGGCAAGACCGTAAACCTGAATTCTTTCTCGTATGGATGCCCCCCCCCTCGTATAAATCGTCCCTGAAACAACGTTTATAGCTGTCATCAGGATAGGAAGGACATTTATGGACAGGCTGCCTATTCTAATCAGCGAGTCTGGCTTCATCAAGTCGGCTATTGGGCCTAGCCTGACCCCTGAAAGCTCCGGGCATTTGGACAGAAAATGATATGCTGCTATAAAAAAAGGAACCTGTATCAATATGGAAAGAGAGCCTCGCAGGGCATAAATCGGACTGTAATTGTTCAGCTTATAGTAAGTGGCAAGTATCATAAAACGTTCGTCACCCTTGAATGCCGACTTGATGTGTGCGATGCCCTTTTCAAGTTTCTTTCGGATTTCCCGCTCTTCCAGCTGTTTGGCATCCGCTGCACTATATATTGGAAAGGTAAGGATATTCACAAGAAGGCTTACCGCTGCTATGGCTATTGGAATTGCTACCTGTCCGGAGAAATAGTTCCTGAACAGGCAGAATGAAGTCTCGATAATGTACTCTATCGGTTCAACAAGCAGCGTGTACAAAGAAGATATTATGGAGGTCATTCAGCCCTCCCGGCGGGATGAATGGCATTCTCTTTGATGGACTTGTGGCGAGCAAGCACGACTACGAAATACGTCTTCATAGCCAGCTATTATATCACAAAAACATCTTATTGCAACAGGAAAATCCGCTGGTACAGGCCGGCTATGGACTCCTCCGTAAGACGGACAGGATTGTTCTTTAGGCGTACAGGATTAACAGAAGTCTTGAGAAGATGTAAATCATCCTCGCCATTGGGAACAGGATTCCTTAGGGCGAGGCTGTCCAGAACAGACCTGAACCTGCCTGCGGCTTCAAGGGGTGACGGACAGCCCATGGCTTCCGAAAGCTCCCCGAACATACAAGTCAGGTATTTTTCACCCCTAGGGTCTATGCACAAGGCTGTGTTTTGCACCATATAAGGCCAGAGCCTGGAGACACAAAGGGCAGCCGCATGTCCGTGAGCTATTCCGTACAGGCTTGTAAGCTTGTAGCACATCGCATGACCCGCCGTAGTCTGGGTTATGTTTATGGCCTTGCCCGCCAGATTCGCCGCCCTCATCATGTTCCTGTTGCACACCGTGTCATTGCCTATGTATCCGTCCATGCTTTCAAGGATAAGCCCTATGGCCTCGCGTGAATAGCCCTTGCTTACATCCGTGGAGTTTATAGACCAGAAGCTTTCAACCGCATGGCAGAATGCGTCCAATGCCGTGGATTTCCGCTGGTATTCCGGCAGGCTGCTTATGGAGGACGCATCGAACAAAACCGCCGAGGGAATGCAGCTCCAGTCGGACACAGACTGTTTCTCCCCGCCATAATATATCACCGCATACCTTGTCGCCTCGCTTCCTGTTCCTGCCGTGGTGGGAACGGCGAGTAGCTTCACATCGTTGGGCACAATCCTCTGCTCTAGGTAATTGCTGCCGCTGTCCATGTTGGAGAAAAGCTTTATGCACTTGGCCACGTCCATGGAGCTGCCTCCTCCGACGGCAACAATCATTTCGCACCCGCTCGTTCGGAACGCATCCACGCCCTGCACGACAGATTCATAGCGCGGGTTCGACTCGAAAGAGCTGAATTTCACCACGCGGATTTTTTTCCTTCTTTCAAGGCTGTCGAAATAACTGCTTATGGGCAGGTGACTGAAAGCACCATCACACACCAGGAGCAGGGATTTCACTCCTCTGGACAAAAAATAATGGTCAAGCTCCGGATACCCCTCGGAGGCCGTCATCACTGTCTGTTCCATTATCTGCCCCCCGGAATAAGGTCAAGTATCTCCTGTATGCCCATGCAGTAAAGCTCCGAGGCTTCTTTCGCCCCGTGGCGGGTAAGGATGGATTTAACAGTCTTTACCATGGCAGGGTAGCTGCTTCTGAGCAGGTAATCCGCATAAATCACTGCGTTGACTCCCCAAGAAGCCAGCTCTTCCTCCGAAACCCGGCTGTGCGATGCAACGGTCACGAACAGGGGGACGGAAGGGTGCGTGCTCCTGAATTCGGAGCAGAATCTCCTTATGTCATCGCCTGACTCATCCCCGCCGCGTATCATTATGGCATCTGCACCAGACTCGATATAGGCGAGACACCGAGAGAGAATGCCGTCAAGCTCCTTTGCCCCGGCTGTAATTCCGCATCGTGCTATTATCATGAAGTCCCCGGCGACCTGGGCCTTCTTGCCGGCTTTTATCTTGTCGCAGAAAGCTTCCAGTCCGTCCAGATTCCAGTCCGCCTTGTCCTCGATAGTTACGGCTGATACCCCTAGACGCTCAAGCGTTCGCACGGTGAAACAGAAATGCTCAAGCCGTCCTCCTGTGGAACCATCGAATATGACTGGCTTGGTGGTGCACTCAAGGGCATCGCTCAGACCGTAAAGGCGGGTTGTCAGGTCGGCGGCCTCTATGTCAGGCTTGCCCTTGCTGGCGAAATCCGTAATGCTGGAAGCCCACATGCCGTCAAATTCCTCTGTCTTGCCGTTCAGCTTTATCTTAGTGTTTTCTATTATGAGACCCGTAAGACCGGAATGGCTCTCAAGAATTCTGACGATTGGTTTTGCCGCGATAAGACGGCGGAGAAGCCTCTGCCGGATTTCGGGGGTAGTCCCCAGTTCCCTGACCTCGGCGTTCAAGGCGGTGGATGAAATACCAGGGGTATAGGGGATGTCCACAACTTTGCCACCCCATTTTGCAAGACAGTCCACGACACGCTGCCGGGTCTCCTTCTGAACTCCGTCAAGCCAGTCATCCCCATGCACTACATAATCAGGTCTGAGGCTCTCCAGGTTGGGAACGTAATCGAGAGTCGTCTGGGGGATAACACGTGATACCCCCTTTATGTTTGAGACAATCTCCGCTCTCTGCTCATAGGTCAGGTAGGGAAGCCTCTTGTAGCTGGCGATGGCTTGGTCAGTGAGGACTCCGACTGTTACCTCACCAAGTTTCATGGCCTCATGAATTATGTTGAGATGACCATGGTGAATAAGGTCTGCGCTCATTCCGCAGTACACACTCTTCATGAATCCTCCGGGGTTGTTGAATGAAGCTCTTCGAGCTTGCTTACAATGTAGTCCAATGTGGCTTTGCCCGAGCAGCCGCGGAAATGCCAGGCTTCATCGCGTATCTGTGCACGTCTCTCCGCTCTGACGGAGCTGTGCATCGCCTCATCAATTATTTCCTTGAGTCGGGGAAAGTCCTCCCTCGTTATCTCCCTGCCAAGTTCGGGCAGAACGGAAAAACTCCACAGCGGCTCGTCTATCCATGACGCATCGTATGGTAATGGGTCATAGTCAGCATGGGTATACAAGAAAGGCTTGTCGAACACGAAGGCGAAATCAAACACAACGCCAGATATGTCACTGACCATTATGTCTGCCCGGTTCAATATGTCCGTGTTGTCATTGTCGAAATTCCAGCTTACCCTTCCGTCTTCCTCGTACTTCTTCTTCAAATCCTCAATAAGCTTAGGTTCAGCCGTCATTGACTGGGGATGAGGCCTTATGACGACATTGCTTCCCGTTGAGAGGATGGAATCGATCAGTTCCCCGCCATACAGGGAGAGTAGTCCGCTTTTGCCCCATGTGGGCGCGAGCAGGACAAGGGGAACATCGTTGTGGACGGGTGGAAGAGCCTGTTTCCTCTCCAGAATGCTGTCCATATAGGTCAGCCCGGTTATGGCAAGTTCCTTTCTGGGGGTGTTCTGAGCCTTCTCGCAGAGGCGGACGTATTTCTCCTGATGGTCGCCTGCCAGAAGAAGCACGTCAAAGTCGAATAGTCCGAATGTGTGGTAGCGAACTGGGGAGTCAATGGAATGAAGAATGTGCACATAGCATTTAACATAGCGGCTGCGCTTCCACTGGTATACACTCAGACCTGGCGTGGTCGCAAGCACTACGTCAGCCTTGAGGAAGTTCATTCGTACAAAGCCCTTGTTGCCCTCGCCGATAAATTCCGCTTTGATGTGTTTATAAGGCTCTGACAGGACAGGATCATCGGGTGACTGGGTATAATAGGTAATGTCCAGACCCCTTCTCTCTGCTTCGTCGCAAATCGGCTTGAACACATTCCAGTATCTCTTGTGGTCGCTGTATATGACGAAAGGAATGCGTCTGCTGTCGGCTTTCTTTGCCCGTCCTCCAGATATGATGAACTTGAGTTTGATGAAAAGCTCCCGCCCCACGAATACGGCGGTGGTCGCCAGTGCCATAAGCAGGGAGAAGAGCATACTGCCGGTACCGGGATCAATGTATAGGAAATCCTGTGTCATTTCACGTCTCCTATTGTGAGTACCCTGTCATGGTTATGTCTGGGCAATAGCGGAAAAAAAAGAATATTGCTTATATTATGGGAACCTCGAAAAACCGCTAAAAACGAGTTTTTAGAGGTGCCCTTATGCTTTATAGTGGAGGGGTGATGATGAGGGGGTACAGGAAGTTGTCGAGAATGGTAACAGGGGCTTTTTTTGCCCTCAGGGATGAAAATAGCTAATACATCTGGGGAGTTAGCTGTAAAAGTTTTACCCCCCCCCCGCTAACTCCTTATTATATAATATGTTAGAACGCCATATCATAAAACTTGTTCCCTGCTTTTATGTCAGTCAATGCAGTTACACGTCCAGGTTGGCGTAGATGGCGTTCTCTTCGATGAACTTGCGGCGCGGCTCGACTTCCTCGCCCATACAGGTGGAGAAAATCCTGTCGGCGGCAATCGCGTCGGGAATCGTCACCTTCATCATCTTGCGGACGCTCGGATCCATCGTGGTCTCCCAGAGCTGGGTACCATCCATCTCACCGAGACCTTTGTAACGCTGCACCTTGAGCTTTTCCGCCGGAACGCCGAACTCAGCGATTGCGCTGGCCTTCTCGTTGTCATCGTAGACATACTTAATCTGCTTGCCGTACTGCACCTTGAACAATGGCGGCATGGCAAGGTATACGTAGCCGTCCTCGATAAGCTGTGGCATGTAGCGGAAGAAGAAAGTCAGGAGGAGCGTGCGGATATGGCTGCCGTCAACATCGGCATCAGCC
>JAFTEK010000291.1 GCA_017453705.1 Treponema sp. | reverse complement strand
TGCTGGAAGATGTCACCGACTATGGCAAGGACTTTCTCTATGACAGGCTGGAAGAGCTTCGCGATGAATACGATGGCCTTGACGTGGACTTGTCCAAGCAGGAAAGGGAGCTTGCCGCAATAAGGCAGATAGCACACCGACTCCGCCCATGTTCTGAAACTAAGCTTTCCGAGCAGACTTAATGGAGCAATGACACGGCAGGATGGCGGGCAGGTCGTTTTCAGATCCCGCGCAGGATGCGCACCGTGATGTCAACCAATTGACCGTGCCGCATCTTCTTTCTTTGCCTTCCGAATTTTTGTCACACCCCCCCCGGCAATTCCATGCAAAACATAATAACTTCCCGCGTTGGCTCAGTCAAAAGGCACTTGTAAAAAAAGGAGGCTGTCGGATAATCCGCGCAGCCCCCTTTTTTTGACTTTACTCCACAGGAACGGTGGGGCAGAAGCCCCATCAATCACTCCACAGGTATGGAGTGTTACTCCATAGGGATAGAGTTGTCACTCTACGGCCGAGTCTTTCGCCTTGCTCGTCGTAATCGCCTTGCCGCCCGCAGTCAGGTCAACGTCACCGAGCTTGAAGCGGAAGTCCTTTACGGAAAGGACTATCTTTTCCAGCTTGTCAATGTCTATCTTGGCGGGTTTGCTTGCGGCGGTCGCCTCGTCGCTTCCGGCAGGGATGACCGGCGTTCCCGGAGCTGCCCAAGGCGCGGTAATGAGCTCAACCTTCTCCTTGCCGTCCTCCGTGTAGTCGGCGGCGAGCAGCATGCCGTGGCTTTCCACACCGCGCATCTTGCGGGGGGCGAGGTTCGAAACGAGAATTATATGCTGGCCAAGCAGCTCCTCCTCGGTCAGGTAGGGAACGAGGCCTGACTGGATAATCCGCTCGGTGCCGCTGCCGTCATCCAAATGTTCTATGTAGAGCTTCTCGCCCTGGGGGTTGCGGTCAACCTTCACTATCTTGGCAACGCGCAGGTCGATGTATTTGTTATAGTGCTCCACCTGGTTCTCCGCCAGCTTGGGAGCGGCCTCTTTCAAACCGTCCTTTGCCGGAGCTGCCTTTGCGGGCGCGGACTTGGCCTCCGTCCTGGCGGCAGCCGGGGCAGTGTTGTGTGCGTGCCCACCCTTGTCCGCTGACTTCGGTTCATTCGCCATCAGGAATTCCAAATCCAGCTCGCCCGCCGTGCAGGGAACGGAAATCTGCCAGTTCTCCAGCACCTGCGGGTGCAGCTCACCGAAGATGCCCGCGACTTTGCCCGACACGATGACCTCTGCCTGCCTGCCGGGGATAAAGCGGGGGTCATCCGCCTCGCGCACCTCGTACTTGTGGTCCAGATAGTAGAGCAGGGTCGCCATCTCACTGGCTGCCTCGTTGAAGTTCGCCCCCGACGATGCGCTCACGAACCCAAGGCTCTGGATTGTCCGCGTCCCGGTGTTCTCGGACGGCTCGATGTAGGCGACCTTGCCCACCTCGTAAATCTTGTGGGGGTAGACCGCGTTCCCGCTCTGGCTTTCCGCCTCAAGCAGAGAGGCGATGATGGACGGACGGATGAACTGGTAATTCTCGCTCATCGGGTTGGCAATCTCAATGACGTTTTTGCCGTCCACGCCCATGTTGTCTATGTAGGTCCTGCGGCTGCCCAGGTAGTTGAAAATCATCTCCTGATAGCCCATGCCGGTCATGATTCCCTTGACCTTGCGGCTGTATGTCGTGATGGGCAGGAGGCGGCCAATCGTGAAGTCGTCCGGGGTCTCCGGCTGGAAGAAGTCCAGTCCCTGCCCTATCATCACGTCCTCGATTACGTCCACCTCGTGCAGGAAGTCGTTGCGGTAGGGGGCGGGCTGCACCGTGTAGACGGTCTCGCCGCCCTCGCCCGTGACAGTGACCGTGCTGCCCATCCGCTCCAGGTCGTCCTTGACCTGTTCCGCCGTAAGATTCGCGCCCAGCTTCTTGTTTATCGCGGAGAGCCTTGCCTTGGTTGTCGGCTGGTAATAGAAGGGAGTGGTCACATCGCGGCCGAACGGCGTGTCAATCTCGTAGTGGACTTTGACAGGAAGGACGGTGAAGCCCAAGTCGGCGAAATCGCAGGCTACGATGTTGGCGGCGAGCATCAGGTTCTCCATGTCGTCCCCGGTCAGCTCCACCAGAAGCTCGTCATCGCCCACCTGCACCTGCCCCAGCGTGTCGCTGTTGATTATCGGAGCCATGGAAAGCACTTCGCCTGAGTCATCGGTAAGGAGCGGGTACTTGGCACAGTCCTTGAGAATCCAGCCGAAATCCTTGCCCTTGGGGTGGGTCTCGACAATCTGGCGGAGCGTCCGCTTCTCCGTGTCCTGCAGGGCGACAAAGCTTGCCTTGTCCGGGTCCGCGGCGGTCTGGTGGACGGGCCACTTTATCTCGCTGTTGCGGTAGACCCCCATGGAGATGGACTTGCGCTTGCGGCCGAAGTTCCAGCAGAGCTTCTCCTGCGTCTGGATGATGTCCAGAAGCTCCGGTTCGTCCAGCTTCTTGCCGGTGAGGACGAACGCGACCAGATAGGGGCGGATGTCCTTGAGCGCGGGGTCAACCGTGACAAGCCTGCCACCGGAGTCCTGGGTCTTCTCGCGGGTGGAAAGGAAGGACGAGTAGTCGCGTCTGGCCGCCCCCTCGTGCTCGCGCAGGCAGCGGGCAAGGCCGCCCGTTGACCAGAGGTCGGGGCGGTTGGTGTCGTTCAACTCTATCTTGATTACCCGCTTGTCCTCCGGGTCTGCCATGTCAGGCTTCTCATCAAGCTCCGCCTTGGCGAAGGTAAGCTTCTTTTCGAAGGTGTCCCAGTCGTATTTTTTCCCTAATAAATGGAAGAAAAGTTTCTCGTTTACTTCAATCTTTGGCATGTTCGTTCCCCTGTGGCGGGTCGGAAAGCGTTCGGGCGTGTTTCAACAGGCTTCCGAACCAACGCCCGCATCTTCAAATGTGGCAATATTGTAGCGAAAAAAGGCAGGATTGTCTATTGAGCGGGCATTTCCGTGCGTTCACGGCTTGGACAGGAAGCCGGAGAAAACCCAGCCGTCCGTCTCCCTGTCGTCCATGCAGCAGACCTTCGCCTTCCCTGCCGGAGAAAAAATGCCCTCTTTTCCGAGAGAAGCTCACTCCGCTCTAGCTCCGGCACTTGCTCTTTAGCCCAGCCTGACCAGCGCCTTCTTGCGGAAGAAGGCGACCCCATAGCAGCGCACCTGGTTGTAACCGTAATCAGACAGACCGTCGGCGTACTTCATCTGGGAAATCTGAGCGATGGCCGTCTTGCAGTCTTCTTCCATCTCAGACTCTTTGGCAGACCTTTTGGTCTCGATTATCAGGGCTCGGCGGTTATCATCGTCCTTGAGCAGAATGTCCGGTCTGCCCAGACCTTTCTCCTTGTTCGATTCCACCTCGTAGCCTATCCCCGTGAACACCCCTGCCAGGAATGCGTGGTAGTAGTCCTCGTGATAGTCGTTGTAGCTTATCGTCTTCCACAGGAAGTCAGACACAGCCTTGCTCGCAGTAGCCTCATCACCATTCCACAGAGCATCCATAAGTATATCCTGCGCACTCCTGTCCACAGTGTCCATGAAGAACCTTGCCACCGCCTCCTGGAATATGGCCGCAACCTCCCTGTTGGGTATCCTCAGGCTCACGGTGTTCCCCAGCTCCGCCGGGTCAGCCTTGGTGACGTATCCTGTCATCAGAAGGACGCTCCAGAGGTTGTCCTCGGAAGCGGTAAGCGTGTCGTATGTCAGGCCGTCCGAGATGGTCTGCGTAACCGTTCCCCCGTTCATCAGGGTCTCAAACTTGCCCTTGACCTTGAACTCCGGCCGTTTGACAAAAGAGAGCAGAATCCCGTTGTGACTGGTGTTCCCCCAGTAGTTCTTGGGAAACAAGTCAGGAAAGCTTTTCAAATCTGACAGGAAGCTTATCACGTCCCAAGGGCAGTAGACGTGACTGGTTCCGAAAACGTAGCCGTCGTACCATTGCCGTATCACATCAGAAGCTCCCTTCAGATTGGCGGCCCCAAGCATCTTGTCCACCTCTTCTTCGGTGAAGCCGAAGTATTCGGAGAACCTCCTGTCCAGAACGGAATAGGAGGTGAAGTTGTTCGTCCCGGTGAAGATGCTCTCCTTGGCTACCCTGAGGCAGCCCGTGACGACGGCGAATTCCAGGAACTCGTTGTCCTTGAGCGACGAGCTCATCATCCCCCGTATCACGTCCAGCATCCTGTCATAGAAATGGTTCTCGCTCGTGTTCTTCTCTCTTGCCCTCGCCAGCGGAACATCGTACTCGTCAATCAGCAGGATGACCTTTCTGCCATAGGCTGCATACAGCATACGCATCAGGGACTTGAGGGAGTCCTTCACGTCGTCTATGTCGGCGGTCTTGAACATCAGCCGATTGAACAGCTCCTTGTCAGCTAAATTCAATGACGGGCTTGCTTGAATTCCTGTGAGACCCTTGCACAGATTCGCCAGCGTTGTCCTGAGCATTTTGAACGCATCCTCAAAGCTCTCGCCCTCCGCATCCTTGAGCGACAGGAAAATGACGGGCCGCTGGTTCATCCACTCCCTGCAGAAGTCCTCGTGGCGAATGATGTCCAGCCCCTCGAAGATGGCGCGGCTGTCCTTGCGGATGTCAAAGAAATTGGCCAGCATGCTCATCGTCAGCGTCTTGCCGAACCTGAGGGGACGGGTGAAGAGCGTCACCTTGTTGTCAGTATTCTGAGCAAGCCCGTAAATAAACTCAGTCTTGTCAACGTAATAGTTCCCCTTGGTCCTGATTTCCTCAAAGTCAGACTTCCCCACGCCAACGGTGAATTCCATGCCGTTTCCTCCTGTCTTCATGCTAGCACAGCTGGAACAGATTTTCAAGGAAGAGAGGCTGTTGCAGATCAAGGCTATTGAAGGCTTTTTCTGACAGCAGCCTGACCGCCGAGAGGCATCGCACGGTTTTTCGAGATTCCATTATAGCTTTTTTTTATGCCACATGCTACAATCGGACATCATAAGATAGTTGAGGTAGTTTCAAAATTTACCCGCGATGTAAGGAGCACGGACATGGCAAAGGCAACGGTTTGGTTTACGGATTTCCACGCGACAGGGAGCGAGAACCTGCTGCAGAAGCTTCACAGGCTGATGAAGTCGGCGGGATTCGCCCAGATTGACTTCAAGGAGAAGTACGCGGCCATAAAAATCCACTTCGGGGAGTATGGGAACCTCGCCTTCCTGCGTCCCAATTATGCCAAGGTTGTGGCGGACTACGTTAAGGAACTGGGAGGAAAGCCTTTCTTGACTGACTGCAACACCCTCTACGTGGGGAGCCGCAAGAACGCTCTGGATCACCTGGACACCGCCTACGTGAACGGCTTTTCCCCTCTCCAGACGGGCTGCCACGTCATCATCGCGGACGGACTGAAGGGCACGGACGAGACGATTGTCCCCATCAACCAGAAGTACGTCAAGGAAGCAAAAATCGGACACGCCATCATGGATGCGGACATACTCATCTCGCTGAACCACTTCAAGGGGCACGAGATGGCGGGCTTCGGCGGGGCAATCAAGAACCTGGGGATGGGATGCGGATCACGGGCTGGCAAAATGGAGCAGCACTGCGACGGCAAGCCGCACGTGGACGGAGCCGCCTGTGTGAGCTGCGGCTCATGCTTCAGGATTTGCGCCCACGGTGCACCGACCAAAGGCGCGGACGGCAAGTACAGCATAGACCAGACAAAGTGCGTGGGCTGCGGGCGGTGCCTCGCTGTTTGCCCCAAGGACGCGATATCTGCCAACTTCAGCAATTCCATCGCCATGCTCAACTACAAGATGGCGGAGTACGCGCTCGCTGTATGCCGGAACCGCCCGACATTTCATGTCAGCCTGATTTGTGATGTGTCGCCCAACTGCGACTGCCACGCGGAGAACGACATACCGATTGTTCCGGACGTTGGGATGCTCGCAAGCCTGGATCCCGTTGCGCTCGACCAGGCTTGTGCGGACTTGGTGAACGCCCAGCCGGTCATAGAACAGAGCAATCTTGGCAAGAACCTTGCCGCGTCCGGCGGCAAGGACGGCAATCACGACCACTTCCACATGACCCATCCCGACACCGAGTGGGAGAGCTGCCTTGCCCATGCCGAAGAAATCGGACTGGGCACTCGTGAGTACGAGCTGAAGCGGATATGACAATACTGTAATCATGGAAATCAATCGACCTGTTCAGAACCGACAGCGCAGCTTCTAGGCAACCCGGTCGGTTTTCTCTCTGACCCTGCATTTTTCCAGGCGGTTACGGAGCAAAAATCCGCCCTCATCCCAGCCCTGACAGGTCAACCTTGTATACCAGCCTGGGAAGTTCCGTGTCCTTGATGAACATCACCATGTAGACAGGCAGGTAACTTGCTTTGCCTTTGACCTGCACGTTGCCGTTGTAAAGGACACAGGCCTTCTGTATGCCGTACTCCTCGCTTGCCAGGACGTTCCTGAGCGCGTTGTGCCTCTCGTAGTTTTTGCCGGACTTGACCTCTATGGGCAAAACCCGGTCGTCGCACTTTATCACGAAATCTAGTTCCCCCTGCTTCTTGCTGTTGAAGTAGTAGAGCTGAATGCCGTGGGATCTCAGCTCCTGAGCGACAGCGTTCTCATAGACCGCGCCGAAGTTCACCCCCGCCTCGTTGTTCAGAATCCTCAGCTGGATTCCCTGCGCGTACTGGCAGGCCAAAAGTCCCACATCGTTGGAGAAGAGCTTGAACAGATTCCTGACCTTCGCAAGCTCCAGCGGCAGGGTGGGGGTCTCCACGTTGTAGGTCGGCAGCGCGACACCCGCCTCCCTCATCCAGATGAAGCTGTCCTCATAGCGGTTGAACTTGAGATTCTCGTTCAGCTTCTTGAGGATGAAGCGTTTGTTCTGGGCATTCAGCTCCGAAGGAATCAGGTCAAAGATGTCTTCTATATAAAGCTTGTTCTCCGGGTCATACTGGCTTATGTCCATCCTGTACAGGCGCAGTATGGACTTCTGCACGGCGATGACATCCTGTATGTTGTTCGTATCTAGGTATGCCTGCACGGCTGCAGGCATACCGCCCACAATCAGGTACAGCCTGAAAAGCTCCATGAGCTTTGCATGCACCGTCTCGTCAACGGGAGACTCGTTTTTGAAGCACTCCTCCAGTTTAGTGAAGATTTGCCGCTGCACTCCGCACGCCTCAAAGAACTCCTCCAGGTCAAGCGGGTACATCTCCTTGATTGCCATATAGCCCACAGGCACGGAGCGGATGTTCTTAAGCTCCACACCAAGCAGGGAGCCGGAAAGCACATAGCGGTAGCTTGCCTCCTGCACGAGGAACTTTATCACAGTGACGATTTCTGGAACCTTCTGTATCTCGTCGAGGAATATAAGGGTGCTGCCTTTTTCCATCTTTTGCCTGGAAATCGCCGTAATCCTGAGCAGCAGCTCGTCCGTGCTTCTGGCCGTGCTGACAGATTCGATTGCGGAGGGGGTCTCTATGAAGTTGATTTCCACGAAATGCTTGAACTTTCTTTTGCCGAATTCCCGGATTGCAAAGGATTTGCCTATCTGCCTGGCTCCAGTTACAAGAAGAGCCGGGGTCGTGTGATTGGAGTAAAACTCGTCCAGATATGAAGATATCTTTCTCGTTATCATTGTTTTGTCCGTTTTTCCAAGGTGATTTTAGCCTATTTTGTCCGTTTTTCCAAGGTATTTTACCCCATTTTTGTCCGTTTTTCCAAGGTATTTTTACCCATTTTTGTCCGTTTTTCCAAGTTTTTGTTTGGTAGCCAAACTGTCCGCCCTGCCCAAAGCTTGAACAGCACTCCCGCCCTCCTGTATAATCAAAATATGCACACGGTTTCTGAAAAACGCTATTCATCAATGCCCTACAGACGTTGCGGCAGGAGCGGGCTGCTGCTACCCGCAGTCTCGCTGGGACTATGGCACAACTTCGGCGACACCGGAGTCTACTCCAACATGAGGGAGATAGTCCTGACCGCTTTCGACAATGGGGTGACGCACTTCGACCTCGCCAACAACTACGGCCCTCCGGCAGGGGCGGCGGAGAGGAATTTCGGCAGACTGCTGCATGAGGAGCTGGCCTCATACCGCGACGAGATAATCGTAAGCACAAAGGCTGGCTACGACATGTGGGGCGGCCCCTACGGTAACTGGGGCAGCAGGAAGTACCTGCTCGCCAGCCTGGATCAGAGCCTCTCGCGGCTGGGATTGGACTACGTGGACATCTTCTATCATCACAGGATGGATCCTGACACCCCCCTTGAGGAGACGATGGGCGCACTTGACCAGGCTGTCAAATCAGGCAAGGCACTGTACGCTGGCATCTCCAACTACGATGGGGCAATGATGGAGAAGGCGGCGGCGATACTGGAAAAGCTGAACTGCCCCTTCGTCATAAACCAGAACAAGTATTCGATATTCGACAGGACGATAGAAAGCAACGGTCTCAAGGATGCCGCCGCGAAAGCAGGCAAGGGGCTTATAATATTCAGCCCGCTGGCACAGGGGCTTTTGACCGACCGCTACCTGAACGGCATTCCCGCCGACAGTAGGATGCGGACAGACGGACGCTTCCTAAAGGACGACGCTCTCAGCGAAAAACGGATGGAACAGATACGGACGCTTAACGAGCTTGCCAAAGGCAGGGGACAGACACTGGCACAGATGGCTCTCGCATGGATTTTGCGGGATGATTCAGTGACAAGCGTGCTTGTCGGTGCGTCCAAGGCCGACCAGCTTCTGGACAACATCCGCTGCACAGCAAACCTGTCTTTCAGCGATGAAGAGCTTTCCACGATAAACCAAGCGAGTCTGTAGCCAGTGCAGGTCTGAATGTTAGTGGACCTGTTCGGAAGCGCCAGCGGAGCCTCAAGGCAACCCGGTTGTTTTCCTCACTGGTCCTGCATTTTTTCAGGCTAAAGCCTTGCAAAAATGCAGTTTTTTAAGGTCGATGTTCTGGAAACTGCACTGGAAGAGAAGCCGCTGACGCTACCCGATCCAGTTTCCAAACAGCTCTATTTGTCTCCCAGCCCACTCACCCCAAGCTTGTCTAGGGAATCTCGAAAAACTCGCTTCACTTGAAACTTCGTTGTGGGTTACAGTGATTTTTCGAGATTCCCTTATTCTGTAGGAATTTAGAAAATTTTCTAAATAGTTCTTGACAAACAATTCCTTTGGCTATATAAAGTATTTAGAAATATTTCTAAATACTTTATATCCAAGGAGGAGCGTATGGCTTTTGCGGATACATTCAAGGCTCTTTCGGATCCAATCCGACGAGAGATACTGGAGCATCTGAAAGCCAGTCGGTTGTCGGCGGGCGAAATAGCCTCCAAGTTTAACATGACAGGGGCAACAATATCCTACCATCTGTCAATTCTAAAGAAAGCGGATCTGGTTCGTGAATCCAGAGAAAAGAATTTCATATACTACGAACTAAATGCAAGCGTCTTTGAGGAACTGATGATTTGGTTCAGCCAGTTTCACAAGTCCGAAAACGAAACAAACGGAGGAAATACAAATGAGCAAACTGAATAAACTGAATGAAAAAAAGCAGGTTTCTGTAGCAACGATGGTTGTAACAAGCATCCTGTGCCTTTTGCCAATCGCACTAGGCTTTATCCTTTGGAATAAGCTGCCGAAAATGATTCCCCAGCAGTACGGATGGGACGACCAAGCGAACTGGTCCTTGCCCAAGCCGTTGGGCTTCATCCTGTGCCCTGTGCTAATGGTGCTAATCAATCTGATACTTCAGCTGACACTACGCCTGTCCAAGAAGCCCCTCAATGACAAGATTGTTGCTATCATCTGCTGGCTTATCCCTGTGCTCTCGGTTTTTGTAAACAGCTTTCTTGTGCTCAAACCGGCAGGACTTAAGATAAGCGCATCCAATGCCGTGATTCCTATGGTATCAATCGTGTTCATCATGATTGGCAACTATATGCCTAAGACAGAACCAAACGCCCTAGTAGGAATCCGTGCACCCTGGATAAACAACAATCCCGATGTGTGGACAAAGACCCAAAGGTTTGGAGGCTTCCTTTTCGTCGTAACAGGATTCCTAAACTTGGCCACAAGCTTCACGTCGTCCAGCAGGCAGGTATTCATCATCAGCATAGCTATCCTAATGCTGGTCGTATTGGTCTACTCCCTTGTGCTTGCAGCCAAGACAAAGAACGAACAGTGAGACTGCCCCTTTTATAAAAAAGGCTCCCGCATCCGCACATTGGAATAGCAGGAGCCTTTCGTTTATATTACAGGCGAGGCAGTTTCAAAAGCACTGCAACACACAATGCAAGCAAGTGCGTAGCATTGTGGACTCGTGGACTTTTGAAACAGGCTTAGGCGTTATTTGGACAGGTACTCGTTTATGCTGGCGGCTGCCTTGCGGCCTTCGCTTCGGCCGCGTTGCGGCCTACTCAGCCTGCTGCGCAGGCTGACACTATCCGGCCAGGTATGAATTGATGCTCGCGGCAGCTTTCCTACCTTCGCCCATAGCCAAGATGACGGTCGCCGCTCCGAGGACGATGTCACCGCCCGCCCAAACCTTTGTCATGCTGGTGGCCTGCCCCACGTCCACAGTGATATGCCCCTTGGGGTCAGTGTGGATGTCAGGCGTTGTGCGCGGGATGAGCGGGTTGGAGTTGTTGCCCAGAGCGACAATCACAGCGTCACAGGCTATGTCATGCTCGCTGCCTTTCACTTCCACAGGGCGGCGGCGGCCGGAAGCGTCAGGCTCGCCCAGCTCATAGGTAAGCGCACGGATTCCGGTGACACGACCCGTCTCCTTGTCGCCGAGGATTTCCACCGGGTTCTCCAAGAAACGGAACTCCACCCCTTCTTCCTCGGCGTGATCAACCTCTTCCTTACGTGCGGGCATCTCCACCCGAGTGCGGCGGTATACCACGTATACCTTCTCTGCACCCAGGCGGAGCGCCATGCGGGCAGCATCCATCGCAACGTTGCCGCCACCGCAGACCACGACCGTCTTTGCCTCGTAGTAGGGGGTGTCAGCGACCCCCTTCTCGTAGGCCTTCATCAGGTTGGCTCGGGTAAGGTACTCGTTCGCGCTGAAAACTCCTATGTAATTCTCGCCGGGTATGTTGAAGAACTTGGGAAGTCCCGCCCCTGTTCCGATGAATGCTGCGTCAAATCCCTTGTCCGTCAGTATCTGCTGCACGCTCATCGTGCGTCCGACGAGGGTATTCATCTCAAACTTGACACCCATCGCCTTGAGGTTGTCCACCTCTTTTGCCACGATGTCCTTGGGCAGGCGGAACTCAGGGATTCCGTAGACCATGACACCGCCCGCCTTGTGGAATGCCTCGAAAACGGTCACATCATGCCCAGCGCGGCGGCAGTCGGCGGCAACGGTAAGTCCTGCGGGACCTGAGCCGACCACAGCGACCTTCTTGCCAGTGGAGGGTGCAACAGCCGGGGCAGTGGCCTTTCCGCCGTTCCGCTCCCAGTCGGCGACGAACCTTTCCAGGCGGCCAATGCAGACGCTCTTCTCCACGCTCTTGTTCACTTTACCGAGCGTACACTGCGCCTGGCACTGCTTTTCCTGCGGGCAGACGCGACCGCAAATGGCAGGCAACAGGTTGGTCTGCTTTATCTCATCAACGGCGGCCTTGAAGTCGCCCTTGGCCACGCTGGCAATGAACTGCGGGATGTGCACGTTGACAGGGCAGCCCGACACGCAGGGCTGATTCTTGCACTGAAGGCAGCGGTTTGCCTCGACAATCGCCTGCTCCTTGGTGTAACCGAGCGCGACCTCGCTCATCTGCCTAGCACGGACAAGAGGCTCCCCTGTAGGCATGACCTGCATGGGTATGGCCATACGGTCTTTGTTGGTCAGCGCGCCGTCCGCTATCTTTCCTTCTATCTTCTTGTATTCGTCCTCGCCAATCTTGGCGAGGGCTTCTGCACTGATATGTTCTGCCATTGTCATTTCTCCAGTTTACATCGATGGAAAGCCTCGGTCTCCTTGTCCTTGAAGCTCTTCATCCTCATCATCATGTTGTCCCAGTCCACCTGATGGCCGTCAAAGTCCGGGCCATCCACGCAGACGAACTTGGTCTCTCCGCCGACGGAAACTCGGCAACCGCCGCACATTCCCGTGCCGTCTATCATGATTGTGTTGAGAGAAACAGTCGTCGGCACATTGTACTTGGCGGTACAGGCACAGGCAAACTTCATCATTATTGGCGGACCAATCGCTATGACCTCGGCAGGGGGGACTTCCGCCTGGCAAAGCCTCTCAAGGGCAATTGTGACTACCCCTTTCTCTCCGGCAGAACCGTCGTCGGTCATGATGATGACCTCATCGCAGACAGCCTTCATCTCGTCCACAAAGATAAGCAAATCCTTGTTGCGTGCCCCTTCTATAAGGATGACCTTGTTTCCCGCCTCCTTGAGAGCCTGCACGATGGGGTAAAGGGGAGCGGTTCCAAAACCGCCTCCAACACATACCACTGGAGCATCATACTTGCGGATAGTAGAGGGGGTTCCAAGCGGCCCCAGCACACCGCCCAGATAGTCGCCCTCGTTCAGTTGGGAAAGCTTGTAGGTGGAAGCTCCGACCGGCTGGAATGCTATGGCGACCCAGCCTTCTTCCGCATTTGCGTCCGCGATGGTCAGCGGAATTCGCTCCGTCAAATCCTGATCTACCTGCACAATAAGGAACTGCCCTGCCTTGCGGTTCTTCGCAATGTCCGGGGCATGGAACTTCATGTAGTACACGACTTCAGAAAGCTGCCGCTTCTCAAGAATCTTGTTCATATATTCATCCTTACACCAAAAAATGCAAATTTATGCAATAATTGCAGGGATTATACAATATTATGGCAGTTTGTGGAAGAGCCACGGTAGAGCAGGAATATGGCAGGTATCTTGCTCACAGCGTTCTCAATCTCCGGCAGGGGAAACTTTTTCCATTCCGCGACAGTCTTAGTACGCACCCATTCCTGCTCCGTTGTAAGACCGGCGGCTATGCACAGGCGGGTGTCCGGGCGGCAGGAAGATATTATAGAACTGAACATCTTGACGTTCCGGTAGGGGGCTTCGATAAAAAGCTGGGTCTGCCCCTCGCTCCACGCACGTCCTTCCAGCTTGCGCAACCGGCTACTCCTCTCCCCGTCTTTGACGGGCAGGTATCCGTTGAAAGCGAATGACTGCCCCGAAAATCCACTTGCCATGACCGACATTATAATAGAAGAAGGCCCGACAAGAGGAACAACTCGCAACCCCTTCCGCTGAGCCATCTCCACGACGGCGGCTCCGGGGTCAGCAACAGCAGGGCAGCCCGCCTCGCTTATCACACCCATGCTCTCCCCATCTTTCTCCAGAGGATCCAGATAATGGGAAATAGATGAAAGAGCGGTATGCTCATTAAGCTCACGGAAGGTCAGTGCATCTATGTCGATTGATTTGTCAACAGCCTTTAGGAAACGGCGGGCAGAGCGGACATTTTCCACAATGAAGTGCCTGATTGAGCAAACGACATCGTGGTTGTAACCGGGAAGAACCCGATGAACATCACCCCCTCCAAGAGTAACAGGTATAAGGTAGAGCGCAGTATCCATCGGGTTCTCCATAAAACAGACTTCTAGAGCATCCTTAAGGAAACGCTGATTAATATAGGAGACATTATTCAGAGTTTCCTTAGAAGCGAATATCTATGACAGTGACATCATCGGGAAGTATGGCTGTTCCTACCCAGTCCTTAACGGCCTTGCCTATCTCATCCTTCACTTCCTCGTCTGCCACATCATACAGATGAAGGAAGAACTCTTTTGCCTTCTCGTCATCGTATCGAACCCCCTGCTCATCCTTCATGTCCGTGAAACCATCTGAGTACAAGCTCAAGTGCAGCCCCTGGGACATGCTGTATGCAGAATATGGATACTTAGTATTTCCTTCCTTCAGGCTCGACAAGAGCTGGTCATGGACGGCACCCATCCCCATCGGGGGCAACTTGGGGTCTATCGAGACATCATAAACCTTGTCTCCCTGCTTCCTTATGAGATAAGTCGTTGTATGCCCGCAGTTGAACACACAGAACTTTTTGCTCTCACAGTCAGCATAGCAAAAAGCAGCAGTTATAAAGTTGCCCGGAGGCACCACACGGGCAAGATATGCATCCAGCATGGCGATTATGCGGACAGGATTCTGCTCCTTGTTGTGGGTGGCAAGCAAGGAATGGAAGAATGCCCCGACGGTTATCGTCAAAAGCGAAGCTGCCACGTTCTTTCCCGACACATCAAAGCAACCTACCAAGCTGCGGCTGTCTGACAAACGATATACGCTTATCATATCACCGCCCAGAGCATTGGCCATCTGGTTCCAGTATTGGAAACGGTAAGGCAGACTTCCGCAAACATCCCCATGCGGGAAGAAACTCTGCTGAATCACAGAAGCCTTGGCCAAATCCTGTTCGCGGATTTCAGCGGTCCTGTCCAAAAAGTCATCAAGCGAAACCAGACCAAAAAAGCTCTTTCCGTTGAACACAGGGAAATAACTTATACCATACTTCCTGTTCGTATCAGAGACCTTCTTCAGGTTATTCTCAATGTACTCGCGGGCATACAGGATAACGTCCACGCGCTGTATATAGTCAGCAATACTGCTGGAAGTAAAACGCTTCCACATGCTGCTGGAAACAGAGTCCACCTTCTTCCTGTCAATAAAGCCCACCACGCGGTCAGACTCTTCCACAGGTATGGCCTTCAAGCCCTCGTCCTCCTTGAACATCTGCATGACAGTCTCCAAGGGTACTGTGACAGACACAGGCTCCGTGTACAAGGCGATGGAGCCTATCTGCTTGGGTGAAAAGCCCTCGTGCAGCATGGAGCTGAATTCCTCATTCTGGGTCTGCTCCTTCTTTTCTTCCCCTGTAAAAAGGCTCTGGTCAACATCCTCCGATGCCCCGTCAGAGAATTCCGACAGGTCAATGACTTCTTCCGTTATGTTCTCTTCCCCTTCCATACTTTTTTCCTCCAGTTTTTTAATAGAAAAAACACAGCACTGGGCACCTCAAAAACTCGCTACACTTGAAACTTCGTCGTGGGTCACTTGAAACTTCGTTGTGGGTCCAGCGATTTTTCGAGGTTCCCCGCAATTAAAACTTAACCTTGTCCTTAAGCTCCGGGCCTACCATGACCCACCACTGGCCAGGTGCATCGCACCAGTATTTCTTGAACGTCTTTACAACCGTGTCTGAATCCAGGTTCAACACCTTGGCGTTAATCTTGTCCATAAAGAACATATCATCATAGCTCAAAAGGCCATAAGCCAGCTGACCCGCCACAGCCGCTGCAGTCCTCTGGCCTGAATACGTGGACACGATGTAGGAATTCTTGAAGCTCTCAAGCTCATCAGACACATCAGAGACGACATACTTACCGTCATCTCCCACAGAGTCTATTATCTTGCCTGCGGCCAGATAATCCCTGGCTTCTTTGACGTAACTCACAAAATTCGCCACATCGGAAATCTTGAAGATATACTCGCCACCCATAGGAGCACGTGAAAACTGCATAAAAGAAGAAGGAGAATAGCAGGCACCGTGCCTTTCCCTTACCACATTGAACAGG
>JAFTEK010000290.1 GCA_017453705.1 Treponema sp. | reverse complement strand
CTTTCAATGACAAGGTCCAGTCCAAGGCCCTTGAAAAAGTCCATAACATCCGCAGAGGAAAAACCGTAGAAAGCGTTTTTGAGAAACTGGCTGTTAGGATGGACGTGAACTCCGAATTCGTCCCACATCCTGGCATTTGTCAGGTTGCAGCGGCCTTTTCCCGTAATGTTGATCTTGCGTCCGGGGCGCGGCATCTTTTCCAAAAGCACCACCGACGGACTATTTTCAGAATCCTTATACTGTTCTGTAATCCAGGCTGCTGCCATCAAGCCAGCAGCTCCTCCCCCAACTATTGCAAGATCGTATACCATATCAATCGTCAAGTCTGATGTAATAGACAAGTTTTCTGTCCGGGAAATACTTCCCGGCAATTTCAGGATGGAAAATCATGATCAGATCCTTCAGTATCTCTTCCGGATAGAGGGCTCCGCTTTCCCAGTAATCACTCCCGCCGGCAACAGTCACTCTCCGGGTGTTGTTATAGAGATTCCCCTTCTTGTAGGCCGGGATCTGGCGGAACATTGCGTTCTCGGCAGCAACATCAGATGTTTTAACGGCCTGGTTCAGGTGAATCCACACGTCCGCATCCTTTGCCAGTGAATACATTTGCTCGAAGCTTTTCTGGGAAGACAGGTTCTCACCCTCTTCAGCCCCGAGGATTTCTCCTCCGGCATTCCTGACCAGTTCAGCCATATAGCTGGCCTTCCCGGGAACATACCAGATACCTTTGAAAGGAAGGTTTACAAGGACTTCCGTCTTAGGGACTTCCCGGCAATACTCCTTGGCTTCCTCCCACTCGCTCATTTTTGCCGAAAAGATGGAGTCTGCCATCTCCCGTTTTCCGAACAAGCTTCCGAACAGCTTGATATACTCAAGTTTACCCATCACCGTAGGCTCAAGATAATCGTTTATGACAATTACCTTTTGCCCAAGGGCGCGGAGTTTTTCAATATAGGTATTGTCAGATTCGGCGATGCCGTAAGAGAGGATTGCATCGCAATTCAGATACAGTATCTTCTCATAATCGGGGGCTGTTTCCGCCCCTACATCTGCTATAAGCCCCTCTGAGGCTATCGCTGAATACAGGCTGTCATATATGAATCTGACACCGCTTACGCCCTTAACCGTTTCCTCTGCCCCAAGAATCTTGATATGAGGAAGATATGTCGTGGACATGCAGATGACGCTCCTGAGCGGGACGCCTATCGCCATTGGATCAGAGGCCAAAATCCGGGTACAGTCTCTGGGGACAAGGCGGTAGGTTTCTTTCTGCCACCCGTTCCAGTTGTTAAGAGACTGAACGACAGAATCTCCCTGGATTTCCAGGTAAGCAGCAAAGGCGACCGCATTGTCTGCAGCCGCCTTCTCTTTTACCATTCCCTCTCCGCCTCGGCACGATGCCAGTGCGAGGAGGGCAACAATAATCCAGGAGCGCTTCATAGCCCTACTTAACCTGCAGGCAGGCAAGTGCTATGGAATTGAGCTTGGTATCTATGCTGTCTGCCCTTGAAGAAAGAACGCAAGGAGCGGAAGCACCGGCTACAAAAGCAGCTGTCCTTACACCAGGAACAAGCATAGTGTTGGACTTGTAGAACACGTTGCCGCTCTCGATGTTAGGGAACAGCAGACCGTCTGCGTCACCTGCAACCTCGCTCTTGAGCTTCTTGATTGCAGCAGCCTCTTTGTTGATTGCAACGTCCAGAGCCAGAGGGCCGTCTACCTGGCCAGGGAGCTGTCCGCGGTCTGCCATCTTTGCGAGCATTGCTGCCTCAACGCAAGCAGGCATACCGTCCAGCATCTGCTCGGTGGCGGCAACAGCTGCAATCTTAGGATTTGCCACG
>JAFTEK010000289.1 GCA_017453705.1 Treponema sp. | reverse complement strand
CGAGGACATTTCCCTCAAGGAGCAGACCCTGCAGATTGCATTTGCGATAAAGGACGAGGTGCTTGACCTGGAGAAGAACGGCATCCGCATCATCCAGATTGACGAGGCCGCCCTGCGTGAAAAGCTGCCGCTGCGCAAGAGCGACTGGCACACGGAGTACCTGGACTGGGCTGTTCCTGCCTTCCGTCTGGTGCACTCCACCGTCAAGCCGGAGACGCAGATTCACACCCACATGTGCTATAGCGAATTTGGCGACATCATCAAGGACATTGATGACCTTGACGCGGACGTGATTTCCTTCGAGGCTTCCCGTGCAGACCTGACGATTCTGGACGACCTCAAGGCCGCGAACTTCCGCACCGAGGTGGGGCCGGGAGTCTACGACATCCACTCGCCCCGCATCCCCTCCAAGGAAGAGATTGCGGACGCGCTTGGCAAGATGGTCAAGAAGGTTCCTGTGGACAAGCTCTGGGTCAACCCTGACTGCGGACTCAAGACCCGTGGCAACGCTGAGACCCTGCCCAGCCTCAAGAATATGGTCGCCGCCGCCAAGGAGCTGCGCCAGTCTTACAAGAAGTAGCTTGTCAGCCGGGGGCTTTTGCCCCAGCTGTTAAATGAGAAAATCCCCGGTCATGCCGGGGAGACTACATTCCCTAAAAATTGCCAAAGGCAAGCCTTTAGGGAATGTCTTTATCCTAACCGTGCTTCTCTCAGCGGCTTGTTCCAATGCACGGTAGCACCAAGCTGTCCGGCAAGTTCGTCCACCGTAGCCCTAAGTCCTTCAATGAATTGCTGTTCCTTTTTCTTGGAACGGCGGCCTTTTCCCTCAAATAAAATCTTTGATACCGCAGCGTCATAGCTTATGGCAAAGTCATCATCGGAAGTGTACGGAAAGAAAGTTGCGGACGCTGTATAGCTGATTTGCCCCGCCTCAGAGTCGGATGTCAGGGTGACGAGCGCGGCTTTCCTTTGTACTCCATTGAATACACATTCCGCAGAAAAATATTGTGCATAAACATCGATAGTCATCTTATTCCTCTGTGCCAGTTGCAAAGAGTCCACGGCATTGTGTTGCTTGCAGCACGATTGTCCTAGGCTTTTGAAACTGTCTCCTCTGTTTTTCTTCCTTTTCCAGCGTAAAGACCTGCGGCCTTGTGGAAAGTTTTTTCAATATATTGGGCTTCTCCTTCGCTCAAACTTGCACGGGATAGGACTTGCCTCCAGAAGGCGGCCATGTCATCTCCTGTCACACGCTGGAAAAATCCCATCTCGCCAAGGCTCTGTGTGATGACCTCGACCGTTTGATCCAGCCGCAAAAGGGGAATTGGAGTGTAACCAGTTTGACCTGGATTGGCTGTCCTGAAAAGCTGGTAGCATATTATCTGTACCGCATGGCTTAGGTTTAGGGATGCAAACTCATCGCTGGAAGGGATTGTGACCCCGCAGCTGCACTCAAGCAGCTCCTCGTCGGTGAGACCAGTCCTCTCGTTGCCAAATACGATGGCAGCCCTGCCGCCTCCTTCTGTGACCATTGCCGCGTTTTCTGCGAATTCCTCTGGCAGGAAGAGCTTTCCCTTGCGTTTCTTGCCCCTTCTGCGGGTGGTTCCCGCGCTTACGCTACAGTCAGCTGTCGCTTCTGTGACGCTTTCAAAGAATCGTGCCTGTTCCCAGATATAGGCGGCATGGATTGCCAGGACTCTCACGCGCTCGTCATTCAGGTCTTCCTTCCTGCCCACTATGCGCAGGTCGTGCACTGAGCTGTTGGCCATTGCCCGGCAGACCGCACCCACGTTTCGGCTTTCCTCCGGTCTTACCAGGACAATGGCTATATTGTCCATGTTCATAATGGGAACTATACAACAGAACTGCCTCTTGTTCCATAGCCCCCACTATCAATTTTTATGGGGGAATCCCCCATACCCCCTAAAACCCCACCGCTTCCCGGCACTGCCAAGGGGGCTACTCGCGT
>JAFTEK010000288.1 GCA_017453705.1 Treponema sp. | reverse complement strand
CGGTTCCGTGAAAACGCGGCCGCTGCACAATTCATACAGCTTATAAAAGAAGGTCCGTTCCCTGAAAAAGACGAGGAAAATCACAATGAAGGCAACGGACAGGGCGGTCAACGTTCCTTTGTGCCTGAGCCCGTCTTTTTCCAGCAGCAGGGAAACGCCCCAGGCAACGGCAAGCGGGGGCAGGATGAATATGTTTCCATTCCAGTTAGTGCGGTAATAATAGAAGAAAATGCTCGCTGCAAGCGTCACCATCCATTGCCAGCTTCCCCTCACCATATAATAGAGCAGCAGGACAACTGCCACAAAAAGGAAGGAGCTGACGGACGGCAAGGCCAGATTCGTAAAACAGAGCGAAGTCATCGGTATATCCGAAGTTTATCTGCTACGCTCAAGGATAATGTCAGCCATCTCGCCTACATTATGCAGTTTGGTCGTCTCCCCCATGCTGAATTTCATATTGAATTCAGTTTCAACCGCCACAACCAGGTCTATATGGCTCAGACTGTCCCAGCCCTCAATGTCGCTCGCAGAAGTCGAATCCGTAACGGTAATTGTTTCATCATCGAATACATCCCTGAACACCGTGTTCAGCCGATCATAAAGCTCATTTCTCATCATTCCTAGCACTCCTGCTACGCAATTTTAACGAATAGCGGGATTATTATAGTTAATTCTAACAGTTATGCCAATACCAATTACGTAAATTCGGCTATTATGGCTGCATGGGGTTCAAGGAAAACCTGAAGGCGGAGCTGTCATGTCAAGATGTACTCGTAAAGGAACTGGCAGCCAGGACGGGTATAAGCAAAAGAACCTTGGACAATTACCTGCGGGACAAAAATTCTTCCCCCACAGCCGAAAATGCGGTAAAGATTGCCCACGCGCTGGGGGTGACCGTGGAATACCTCATAGCAGGAGCAGATGCTCAGGAGCCAGATACCGACACGGAACAGGCAGCCGGGGAACTGCACATAATCATGAGGAAGCTCAAATCCCTCTCCTCCCCGGAAAGACAGCTGGTTCTCTCCCTCATAAGCTCAATCGAAAAAAACTTGCATACAGGCCAGAGCGTCTTACCGTCCCGCTAGCCGGGAGGAGCCACAGGTGAAAGCGGCAATGCACGTATGGCAGCTCTAGTCGAAAAAAAGACAAAAACTTTGAAAAATTTCGACTAGACTTGACTTTTTGAGTGAATTCTTGTTATTCTAATCGAAAATAATCAAAGACTTTGGAAAATTTCGACTAGAAAAGAGGATTGCCATGAGATTCAGACGGAAAGCCTATCTGGACAAGCTTATAGTCCGGGAAAAGAACGGCCTTGTGAAAATCATCACGGGGGCAAGGCGGGCAGGAAAATCCTATCTTCTGAACGAGATTTTCCACAGATACCTCTTGGACAAAGGCATTGCCCCTGACCGTATAATCAAGTTCGCGTTTGACTCAGACGAGGACATAGACCTGCTGGACAGCTACTTGCCGGACTCCGAAACGAAAATCCAGCAGAAAAACGGCGGATACATCATAAACGCAAAGAAGTTCCGCGCTTTCCTCAGGGACAGGACGAACGAGACTGACGAGTTCTACCTGCTGCTGGACGAAGTGCAGATTCTGGAGAACTTCACAGGCACGCTGAACAGCCTGCTCAGGCACAGCAACTATGACGTGTACGTGACAGGCTCCAACTCACATTTCCTCTCATCGGACATCGCGACGGAATTCAAGGGGCGCGGATCTATCGTCCACGTGCTGCCCCTCAGCTTCTCGGAGTACTGCGAGGGTCTGCAGCAGGACGCGGATCAGGCATGGAAGGACTATATCAGGACAGGCGGCATCCCCCTTGTTGCCCTCATGCGGACGGAAGAAGAGCGAGTTTCCTATCTGAAAGGCCTCTGCGAGGAGACATACCTGAAGGACATCATCACGCACAACGGAGTGCGCAAAAAGACGGAACTGTCGGAAACCTTCGACATCCTCGCCTCCACAATCGGCACGCCGGTCAATCCGCTCAAGCTTGCCAACACGTTCAGGAGCGTGACCAAAAAGGAAATCACGGATGACAGCATATCAAACTTCATAGGCTTCTTCACCGATGCATTCCTCGTCTCCAAGGCGGAGAAGTACAACATAAAGGGAAAGAAATACATCTCCTCGCCCTTCAAGATTTACTTTGAGGACATCGGTGTGCGCAACGCACGGCTCAACTTCCGCCAGATTGAGGAAACGCATATCATGGAGAACATCCTCTACAACGAGCTGCGCTACAGGGATTACGCCGTTGACGTGGGCGAGATAAACGTGAGCGAAAAGACGGACAGGCTGGGCGCAAACGGCAGCCCCATCTACGCCCAGAAATCGCTTGAAGTGGACTTCATAGCCAGCAAGGGGGACGAGAAGCTTTACATCCAGTCCGCCCTCTCAATGGACTCAGCCGAAAAAATCCAGCAGGAAAAGAGGTCTCTCTACTACATAGACGACTCCTTCCGCAAAATCGTCATCACCAAAAACAACCTGCTCGCCAGCATAGATGAAAAAGGCGTGGAGACGATAGACCTGTTCGAGTTTTTGCTGTCCCGCTAAAAGCCCTTCCTCATGTCACAGCCGGCGATACGGAACAGGATGTCGCAGCCCTCAAAACCGTAGGTCGCCTCCGCGATAACTATGGCAAGCCTGTCCTCGTAAGGGTTTTTGATGCATCCGCAGACAAATGCCTCTGTTCCCATAAGCTCCCGGTTCTCTATGACCTTCTTGCTCCGCCCCCTGCCGTCAGTCACTACGCAGGAATAGCTGATTATCTCGAACATGTCGTACATCATCTTGCCGGTGCTATGGCTTTCGATAGCGGCGGATACGCTAAGCCCGCCCTCGCCGTAGGGCAGGCTCCTGTATTCGCAGGGCGAGATGGCTATGCCGTGTTCCGAGAGCTTTTTGTCTATCTGCGCTCCGTAGTCAGAAATGAATCGCTCCAGCAGGTTCTGCCCAAGCGCGTAGGAATCATCGGATGGGGACTGGAGTTGCCACAGAATCTCATCGCTCACCAAATCCTGCACAATGAAGTAAAGGTCTGTACCGCCCTTTCCGTCCAGCTCGACTTCCTTCAAGTACGCCATCTTTCCGTCGTGTGAAAAGCCGACCAGATAAAGGCTAGAGTTGTCGTGATATGACCTGGACAAGAAGGAGTCGCGCTCCACAAGGTAACAGGTGGGCTTTATGCAGGCGGCGGAAAAGTCGAAATCTGCTATGCTCCGAATAGGCAATACGTCGCTTTCCGCAGGAACTGTTTCAGAGCCTGTCCAGGCAGCCGGTTGGAAGCTGTCCGAGGAAGCCTTAGAATCAGAAAAAGAGCCGGATGCTGCCGGGGATTCGGTCTCTGCCGTCTGAATCAAGCTCTGGGCAGAGGGGCTTTCCTGCTTGTCCGTTCCAGACGAAAAGCTCTGCTCAGAACGAATTTCCTGCCCGCCAGCCGCCTCTTGCCGCTTGGCAGTGCAGGACACGCAGAACAGGACGACCAGCACAAGGCAGATGCCCCATAAAGCCCTGACCGGCATTTCCACAGGAATCAAGGCTTTTCGGCTGCATTCATTAGGATTGCCCGCTCTGATAAGCACCGTCACGCCTGCCTACACCTTGAACAGATCAATCTGAGCGCCAATCTTGCCGATAGCATCCTGCACCTGGGTAGATATCTCAGACAGGGCAACACCAGACTCGTTAATCTTCTTTGCACCTGCGGCCATCTCACCCATTCCATCCTTCATCGCCATAGAAGAAGACTGGAGCTCCTGGACTTCCTCAAGGATAAGCTTGTTGCCTCTTGCCATCTCCTCGGATGCAATACGGACTTCCTGTGAAGAGTCGTTCATGCTCTTGAGAGCCTCGGTAATCTGCCTGGATCCCTGGTTCTGCTCTTCCATGGCGGCCTTAATCTGGATAACAAGCTGATCTGTCTCCTTTATCTTGTCTGACACAATGGAGAAGGACTTGCTTGACGCGGAGGATGCCGTGACGACATCGCCTATTGACTCCTTAATCTTGTTAAGCTGGTCTCCAATAGTCTTGGACTGGGCCGAGGAAGTCTCGGAAAGCTTGCGGATTTCGTCCGCAACGACCGCAAAGCCCTTTCCGGCTTCACCCGCATGGGCCGCCTCGATTGCGGCGTTCATAGCAAGAAGGTTAGTCTGGGACGCAATGGAAGAAATAGCCATGTTAGCATCCTGCAGCATCTTGCTCTGGGACTCAATCTGGAGAATCTTCTCGTTCACATCGTTCTGCAAATTAAATCCCTGGGTCGCATTCTTCTCAAGCTCATCGAATGAACCTGCCATCTTCTCGACAGAGTGGTTGACAGAGCTGATGTTGCCTATCATCTCCTCAACAGCGGCGGAAGCCTGGTTCACGCTGCCAGACTGGTTCTCTATCATCTTGTTGAGCGACTCGATGTTGGATGAAATCTGGTTGACAGCTCCCGCAGTCTGCTGAACGCTGGAAGCCTGCCTTTCTATATTGGACGAAATGCTTTCGATATTAGCAATAATCTGCGTTATAGCAGCGGAAGACTCCGCTGTACAGGCGGCCATGGAATTTCCAGACGTGATAAGGTCATCCTTGGACTTCTTGGTCTCGGAGATGATATTATGAAGCTTGTCACAAAATTTATTGAAGGTTATGACGAGCTGACCTATCTCGTCACGAATAAGCAGCTTGACACGGCGGGTCAAATCAGCCTCTCCAGTGGCCATGTCGTTCAGCTGGTTGGTGACATTGGAAATACGCCACATGAGCCAGCGGATAAAAAGATAGCTCAAGGCCATAAGACCGGCGACTATAAAGATAATCACAGGAATTATTATCCCTATAGTTGCTCTCTTGGTCTTCTGCATATCCTCAATACTCTTGGCAATGAAGAGCATCCCGGTTATCGTATCGTCATCATTCCTGAGCGGGGAATAGACCGTATAGCACCTGTTTCCGGCTATCGTATTCTCGCCTATGTAAGGATTGCCCTTCTTAAGCACGTCATCGACAATGGCTGCATTGGTAAGCTTGGTTCCCTCAACGCTCTTGCCGTTCTGATCCTTAAGGGATGACTTGACCCGCAAATCCCCCTGGAATATCGTGCACTCGCAGTCAAAGCCGTTCTTTATAACCGTAATAAAATCATCCGTGGTAAGG
>JAFTEK010000287.1 GCA_017453705.1 Treponema sp. | reverse complement strand
CCGAGGCGGGCTTTGCCGCAGACCTAGGGGCGGAGAAGTTCATGGACATCAAGTGCCGCCTGAACGGGCTTGCCCCAGATGCAGCGGTCATCGTCGTAACTGCCCGCGCCCTCAAGATGCACGGCGGCGTGGCGAAAAATGAGCTTTCTGCCGAAAATGTCAGTGCACTGGAAAAGGGCTTTGCCAACGTCCGCGTCCATATCGAAAACATGGCCAAGTTCGGAGTAAAGACCGTGCTTGCTGTCAACCGCTTCTCGGGCGACAGCGAGGCGGAGCTTGCCAAGATACAGGAGCTTGCTGCCGCTGCCGGAAGCTCCGCCGTGCTCTGCGAGGGCTGGGGCAAGGGCGGCGACGGTGCCGTGGAGCTTGCCCGCAAGGTCGTGGAGCTTGCGGACGGCGGAAGCAGCTTTGAGCCTTTGTACCCGCTTGACATGCCGCTCAAGGACAAGATAGAGACGCTTGCGAAGGAAATATACCGGGTGGGAAGCGTGGAGTTCGACAGCAAGGCTGTCAAAAAGCTTGCATCCTGGGAGGCGGCGGGCTACGGCAGCCTACCTGTCTGCATGGCCAAGACACAGAATTCCATATCGCACGACAAGACTTTGCTCGGCGCACCGTCAGGCTATGCTTTCCCAGTGCGTGACGTGCAGCTCTACTCAGGTGCGGGCTTTGTCGTCGCGTTCGCGGGTGACATAATGGATATGCCGGGTCTGCCCAAGGCACCGTCCGCGCTGAACATAGACGTGGACGATGAGGGGGTCATAACAGGCCTGTTTTAATGGAAAATCACCCTCCGTCCGTTACTTTTTGCGTGGCGAAGGGGTTTTATATAAAGGGGTGACAGATTCAAAAGTTCCGGAGGGCTTTTGTACTAACGTGCGAGGGGCGTACTGACACATAATGCGCCAGTATGCCCCTCGTAAGCCAGTGCAAAACTAACCGACTTTTGTACTGGCGGGGGACTAAAAAAATTAGAGGAGACTACATTGCGTAAAATTTCGATTCTTGCTTTAATCATGCTTTTTGCGGTTGCTCCGCTTTCCTTTGCCGATGACATACTGGGATTCTGCGGAATTCCCTTCGGCACTTCTATGGAAAGGGCACTGGATTTGATGGAGGCAAACGGCTGGAGCCATAACCAGACCAACAAAGACTTGGGGAGCGTCTCCTTCACCGGTGGCAAGTACGGTGGCATGAAGGGGGGCAAGATAGAGCTGAGATTTCAAAACGACAAGTTCTATCTGGGCTTGTTCGACCTCAAGTACAACTCTGGCACCGAAGCTGAGATGAACAGCCTGAACCATGAGCAGGACATAATCGAGAAGTACGGTCTCATGCTCACCGAAGAGTCAGAGATAATGCCTGTTTCCCTCTACACCTGCAGGAACGGCAATACCGTCGCTATAACCCGCTTTTCGCTCGGTGACAAACTTCCGTCCATATATATGATAGTCTTTACGGAAGGCAAGGACGACTAGCCCACGGTAGACCATAAAATGCAAAAACGATACACAGGCTTCCACGCCGTAGAAGAGCGTCTCCGCCACTACGGTGCGGAGAAAAAGCACTCCGCGCAGCTCCACATCCTCTATTCCAAGGCGGGGCCGAGGGTCAAGAAAATCCTCGCGCTTGCCAAGGAATACGGTGTTCCATGCGAGTCAGTGGACACATCCGCCCTTGACGAGCAGGTGCGTAGCCTGCCTCCAGAAGCACGTGACCACCGTGGGATTGTCCTTCTCGTGGACGGCGAGGATGAAAAATTAGATATGCGGGTACAGCTTGACCAGTGGCTTGCTTCCTGCCCTGAGACGGCCACCGTCGTGATTCTGGACGGCGTGACCGACCCCCACAACGTCGGGGCGATTTTGCGTAGCTGCGACCAACTGGGGGCTGCCCTGCTGGTTATGGGGGAACGGCGCAGTGCGGCCGGAGTACAGGATGGCGAGGTCATGGCCCGTGCTAGCGCGGGGGCGAGCGCATATGTGCCTGTTGCCGTGGTGACAAACCTCGCGCGGGTGGCACAGCAGCTCAAGGACGCGGGCTTCTGGATATACGGGGCGGACATGGGCGGCTCTCCCCTGCCCCAGGTCAAATTCGCCGAAAAGACCTGCATCGTCATGGGCAGCGAGGGGGCGGGCATCTCGCGTCTGCTGCAAGACAACTGCGACCAGATAGTCTCCATACCTACATGCGGCAGGATAGACAGCCTGAACGTCTCCGTTGCCGCCGGAATCATCCTCTACGAGCGGAGGCGGCAGTCTCTGTAAACCTGCCCCTAGTTTCTGCTGCTTTCTGATTGAATAGAGCTGTCAGTAAACTTGCTTGGCAACGCCGACAGCTTACTTGTCAGTACCGTTTTCCGAACAAGCCCAATGTTTTTGACAGATTCAGGGAGTGGCTTTATAATCAGTTGCTATGATTACTGATGCTTTGAGACTGTTCAGCGTTGACGATGCTTTCATTGGACGTTATGTCCGCCTTGTGACGGATGCTGTCATTCCCTATCAAGAAGATATCCTGAACGACAGGATTCCCGGTGTGGAAAAGAGTCACGCCGTCGAGAACTATCGCCTTGCTGCACAGATGAACGAGAAAGGTTTCTGTTCCGGGGAATTCTGCGGTATGGTTTTTCAGGACAGTGATGTAGCCAAGTGGCTGGAGGCAGCTTCTTATTCGCTTGCCCTCAGAAAGGACGAAAATCTGGAAAGACGGTGCGACGAGATGATAGAGCTTGTCGGACGTGCGCAGCAGAAAGACGGTTATCTTGACACTTACTTCACTGTAAAAGACAGCGGTAAGCGGTGGACTAACCTGCGGGAAGCCCACGAGTTGTACTGTGCCGGTCACATGATGGAAGCAGCCGTCGCCTGCTACGAGTGTACAGGTAAACGGAAGCTTCTCGACATAATGTGCCGCATGGCTGACCATATTTATAAGCATTTCATTACCGAGAAAGCTCCCGGTTATCCCGGTCATCCAGAGGTGGAACTTGCCCTTGTCCGCCTTTACGGGGCGACTGGTGAAAAACGCTACCTGGAGCTTGCCAGGCATTTTATCGATGTACGCGGTGTTGACAGCGACTATTTCAAGAAAGAAAGCGAGGAAAGAGGCTGGCAACTCTGGGGTGCATGGAACGGCGACAAAGAGTATACGCAGAGCCACGCCCCCGTGCGCGAGCAGAAGGATGCCGTAGGGCATGCCGTCCGCGCTGTCTACCTGTACTCTGGAATGGCATCCGTCGCGCTGGAGACTGAGGACAAGGAGCTTGTCGTTGCCTGCCGCAGGCTCTGGAAAAGCATCACTCAAAAGCGGATGTATGTCACGGGTGCAATAGGCTCCGCATACGAGGGAGAGGCTTTTACCAAGGATTACCACCTGCCAAACGATACCGCTTATGGTGAGACCTGTGCCTCCATAGGCCTGATTTTCTTTGCCCGCAGGATGCTGGAACTGGATAAAAAAGCTGAATATGCGGATGTCATGGAACGTGCGTTCTACAATACTGTGCTGGCGGGAATGCAGCTGGACGGCAGAAGTTTCTTCTATGTGAACGCGCTGGAGTCTCTTCCTGGAATTTCCGGCAAGGCTGTCACACATAGACACGCACTGCCAGTGCGCCCCCGGTGGTTCGCTTGTGCCTGTTGTCCCCCTAACACCGCCCGCCTTATCGCCTCTATAAGCCGTTATGCCTGGATGCTTGCTGATGGAGGGTATACAGTCTACAGTCTCCTTTTTATCGGTGGGACGCTTGATTTATCAGAGCTGTCGGCTGTCAGGATACACGTTGCAACAGCTTATCCATACGACGGCAGGGTGGAGTATGTGTTTGAGCCTTGCGGGGCCATAAAATCCGTGGGACTGACCCTTGCGGTCAGGCTGCCCGAATGGTCTCATGGCAGGGTAACTTGCACCATGAACGGAAAAGCTTTTGACTACGAGGAGAAGGATTCTTTTGCCAATGTGAAATCTGATTTTGCAGCTGGTGACAGGCTTGTTTTTGATTTTGCGATGGAGGCAAGGAGAATCTACCCTTCAAGCCGGATAAGCGCGGATTCCGGCAGGATAGCCTTTGCCCGCGGTCCTTTGCTTTACTGCGCTGAGGGTGCGGATAACGGCGGTGGTGTGCTGAACCTGCGTGTCAGGCGGGATGCGAAGCCAGAACTGCTTCCTTCTGATGAAGGACTTTTCGGAGTCAGGAAGTTGTCTGTCAAAGGTCGGCTGGTTTCGGACTCTGAGACCCTTTACAGTGATGAAAGGCCTGAGGAAGAGGACTGTGACATCGTGCTGGTTCCCTATTATGCTTGGGCTAACAGGGGCGAAAACGAGATGCGTGTATGGCTGCCGGAGGAGTAGGCAGCCATTATAGGGAAACACTGAATAATCCGAATGCGGATTATTCAGTGTTAACTCCGAAATTCGCAAAGTTTCGTAACACAAAGAGTTACGAAACTTTGACGGGAAACGCTGATTAATGTCTCCTATATTAATCAGCGTTTCCATAGATGTTTTATACGGTTCTCCCAGCCGGTTTGTTATCTTCTCTGGGTGTATGAGTCGGTTGGCATTATCGTGATTTCTACACGGCGGTTCGCGGCACGACCTTCTGGCGTTGAGTTGTCAGCTGCGGGTCTGGTTCCACCATAGCCACGTGACGTGATGATGCTCTTGTCCACACCTATGGAAGTGAGTATGTCTACGATTGAGTTTGCACGATCCACGCTCAACTGCATCTGGCCTGCAGGCTTGTTGACATCAGCCGTGTGGCCTTCGACCTTGATGGTGTAGTTGCCTTTGGCGACAACATCACGTATCTGGGCAGCTATTATACCCACACGCTCTTTGTCGTTTGGCATCAATTCCGCTGAGTCCGCCACAAAGTTCAGGTCCTCGACGATAATCCTCATGCCGCCAGGCCCGTCACTAATAATGGTGTTGGGAACTATGTCTTCAAATACATATTTGAGCTTGGTAAGCTCCATATAGTAGGACGCATTCTTCTCTGGCGCGCTCACCCGGTGGGCAATCTGCTCCTTTCCAAGCAGTATGACAATCTTTCCTTCTTGAAGCAGTTTAAGGTTTTCCGGCACGGTTGCAATCCTCAGGTAGTCCTCGCTGGAAATAACAGGGTCACAGCGGTAGACCCCGAACACCTGGGAGGCGGTTATCCAGAGCGGGTCATCTCCGACCCTGTTTGAAAAGTCCTTGTCATGTATGTCAGTGAAGTATGAGTTGATTCCCTGCTTGGAGGCAATCTTTGGATCCACCATGTTGCGCTCATAAACCAAGGTCATGTTCTCATCGTAAACCTTGGGGAACAGGCAGGGATCCACCAGGCTCTCCACGAATTCACCGTGGACGGGAAGCTTTCCCCTGGCATCTATGACTATTCCGGTGTAGGGGCGGCTGGCTATGCGGGCGATAGGTTTCTGCTGGGTGTAAGGGCTTTTGTGCTTGACGAACAGGGAGCCGATGTCTTCCAGCCTTATGGTGTGTTCTGTCAGGAGCCTGTCACCTCCGTTTTTGAAGTATGCGGGAGTCTCCTTCGCGTTGTCGATTATCCTGGTAAGCTCCTCCAGTGTCAGGGAACCGTCAAGCACCATGTCGCTGAGGGTTCTTGTGTCATCCACGTATACGGAAAGCAGGGGATCCTTTATAAGGACGGGTAGCTCCATCTTTATCTTGTTGACTGCTGCGTTCTTGCCCGATGGCATGGGGATTCCGGCTTTCACGATGTCCATGGAGACATTGGACGTGAAAGTACCCCGGCTCCAGTCTATCTTGCTGGAGGAAAAGAGCACTGCGTTGGCTTCGTCCTCATTTGCGCTGTTCCTTGCGTCCTGCCTGGCCTGCTCTTCATCTACTTTGCTGTAGTAGAGCATATCCTGACCGGAGCTTTGAGCTGAGAGCCAAGCAGATGGGGTGACTAGGGCTGATAGAACCATCGCTGAAAGGAATCTTCTTTTGTTCATTTAAAATGCCTCGCCTTATTATCGGAATCCAATTATAAAAGGTTGAATTCCTATGATTAGTTACGTGTGCTTTGCTTGTAGGAAAGCTGGGAAAATTACGCTTTGCGCGTTTTTCGATTGCGCTTTTTTCGAGATGCCCTGTAACTTAACTTTGAATCTGTATGTTGTTCTATATTATGGAAGAAGACAATTATCTCGTGGTATATACCGATGGCGGTTGCCACGGAAACCCAGGCCCCGGTGGTTGGGGGGCGGTGATAATCATCGGAAATGAGGTTAGGGAGCTTTCCGGTGGCGAAAAGATGACTACGAACAACCGAATGGAGCTTACGGCGGCGATACGTGTGCTGGAGGCTGTCCGTTCTGAGAGCTCCTGGGCTGGCAAGACTGTCCGCGTGTTCATAGATAGCCAGTATGTCAAGAATGGTATAACAAGTTGGATTTCCGGCTGGAAGCGCAATGGATGGAAGACGGCGGCCAAAAAGCCTGTTTTAAACCGTGATCTTTGGGAACCGTTGGATTGCCTAGCATCTTCCCTGTCCGTCCAGTGGGTGTGGGTCAAGGGACACGCTGGCGTAAAGTATAATGAGATATGTGATCAGCTTTGCCAGAAGGAAATTGCAAATTTTGAATAGAACATACTCCCCTGTAAAGACTGCGGTTTTTCTCTGCTTATTTGTTTTTGCCTTTTTTAGGGCTTTCCCGCAGGGCAATTTGCCTGAAAATGTTGATTTTTGGAGCGACTATGGGGCAGACGAGCTTTCCGCTGCCATAACGGACAGGATGACCGATGAGGAGCTTCTGGCCCAGGTTTTTATGTTCGGTTGGGCGGGAGCGGAGCCTAGCAGTTTGCTTAAACGCTGGGTTACTGAGAGAGGTCTTGGCTCAGTAAAGGTATTCGGCTGGAATACTGACGACATACACAGCGTTGCTCGCTCGGTCAAGACCCTTCAGGAAGAGTCGCTCAAGGGCAGGTTCAAGATTCCCCTCTTCGTCGCCACTGACCAGGAGGGAGGCTGGATCCGCCATGTCAAGGGCGAGACACAGATGACCCCCGGCAACATGGCGATAGGAGCGTCAGGCTACCCGGTGGACTCCTATTATTCCGGATATTACATAAGCCGTGAAATTAAGGCCCTGGGCATAAACATGAACTTTGCCCCGGTTGTGGACTTGTACACAGACCTCAAGTCCTCTGTCATTGGCCCTAGGTCTTTCGGCTCTGATCCTTCAAAAGTGAGCATACTGGCGGAAGCTTTCGCCAAAGGCAGCATGGATGCTGGTGTTATTCCAACTGCCAAGCATTTTCCAGGGCACGGGGATACCAGCTTGGACAGCCACGGCAAGCTGCCGGTCATAGACATAGACGAGGAGACGTGGAGACGAAGGGAGCTTGTTCCGTTCAAGTTCCTGATAGCCAACAAAATACCCGCCATAATGAGCGGGCATCTGTCTTTTCCCCAGCTGCAGGGGGATGGAACACCGTCTTCCCTGTCCAAGAAATTCCTGACAGATATCTTGAGGGGCGAGCTAGGCTATGAGGGACTGATAATCACCGATGACATGATGATGAACGGAGCCACGGAATATGCAGGGGGGCTTGCAAGGGCGGTCTGCATGGCTATAGAAGCTGGCAACGACATAGTGATTTCTTCTTCTACGGCCGGCCTGAACGAACGCCTGTGGACGGACAACCTGTCCCGTATGTCTTCGACCCCCGGCTTTAGGGACAGGGTTCGTGATGCCGCAAGAAGGGTTCTCAAGGCCAAGCTTGAGTATTTCAAAGGAAGTGCCCCTGCGCCTCTTTTTCCCGATGCTGCAACCATAGGGCAGTTTATTCCCGATAAGGAAGGCGAGAAGTTTTTCTTGGAGCAGGCCTGCCGTGCCGTCACAGTTTACAAAGGAGAGGATAAACTCCCCTATAAACCTGCGGAGGGGGAGAGGGTTCTTATAGCAGGCCCCTTCCTGTCACTCTATAGCGAGGGCAAGAAGCGTTATCCCAAGGCTACCACATTTCACTACAGCTACGAGCTTGCCGCTGACAGGTCGAACTATGACGAGTGGAATGCCGCCAGCCTTGTCAGCGTGGCAAGGAACTTTGACACGATAATAATCAACGTCTGGGACGAGCATACCGCAGGCTTTTGCCGTAGGCTCCGTTCTTTGGGCAAAAAGGTCATTATCTTGTCAATTATGTCTCCCGTCTACGTCATGGAGGACTTTGACTGGGTGGACGTGATAATCTGCGGTTACAGCTACTCAGACTACTCTTTCAAGGCCCTCTTCGCCGTCCTTGCCGGTGAAATCAAAGCCGAGGGGGTCCTGCCACTGTAGTACAAGTAACCCTATTTGCACTGAAATTCAAGTGCAAGTTCCGTTTTTCCATCTGTCGCGTTCTATGGGGAGCTTTTAAAATAAAAAGACCGGCCTTTCGGCCGGCTGCCCATCAGGCAACCGGGCGTAAATGGGTGGGAGGGGATAAAATTCTACGCCCGGTATATTATCTATCGGTGAAAAAGCTGTTTTCTTGAATCAAATTTGGGGAGGGGAGCCGGCAGGCTGCTACTCTGGCAGTTCGGAAACTGGGGTTCCTTTACTCTTCGTCCACCGTTGCGTCAATGTTCAGGGCGACTGTATAGTTGTGGCCGTTCACTATGTCCACTTGCTTGCTTATTTCATAGCCGCCCAGGACAAACCTAAAGCTGTGCCGCCCCTGCTCCAGCTTGAGGGCTTTCTTTGTGTCTTCCACCCTGCTGCCGTCACAATATGCCTGCGTACCCACGGGCAGGGCAAGGCGGACTGACGGGGTTATATCACGCAGCTTTATCTCCATGTTCACGATTTTGGCCTGGGGCACGGTCACTGTGCGCACTTCGTTGCGGTAACTGCCTGAAACTATGCTTATGTCGTGTATTCCGGGGCTTACCAGAATGCCCCCTTCTGACAGCTTTGCCTCCTGTCCGTCAATGAAGATTTCTGTTTCCTTGAGCTGCTCGCCTTCGGGCGGAACAAGCGCGATATTGAGCCGTCCCTTGTTTATAAAGATGGGCTTGACCGTTATATCAAAGCTTGCCTGCCCTATGGAAGGCGGTGCAATCCGGGAGGCAATCTGCAGGCGGACAAAAACCTTGTCATTCTTGAAGTCCGGTATGTCATCAATATAGACTGAGTAGGCGTCCTGCTTGATTCCGTTTTCCTTGGACAGGGGAACCTTTATGTTCAGGCTTAGAAGGTCTCCGAATGTTCCGACTGTTGTTCTTTTTCCCCGGTAGTCGGTGCGGTTT
>JAFTEK010000286.1 GCA_017453705.1 Treponema sp. | reverse complement strand
TACAAGATCAGCCCTGACATCCGGGGTCTCCTTCGCAACCGTCTCAAGATAGTAAGCTTCGGCCGCTTCCTTGGCCTGTGCTGACACCTCTATTTCATCGGAGAATGAAGTGACACGCTTGGATGCAGATACCTTCCCTGTAGTCTGCAGATTGTTGATTGGATTCGTGACATTGATTTTCGTTACCATCACAATACCTCTCTTGTTAAGTATCGGATTTATTCGTCCGATACTTGAGTTTTCTTTAAGCCAGAGACGAATACCGCAAGCTCCCCTTGGACTTTCGCCCGCGAAGAATAGTCATCCAGAACCTGCCTGGCGGTGCCCTCGCTTATCTCCTCGTGCAGCTTAGTCAGTTCCCTGCCTACGACCACACGCCTCTCGCTGTCAATATCGGCAATATCGCCTAGAAGCTTTACGATTCTGAAGGGGCTTTCGTATAAAATAAACGCATTTCCGCCTTCCATAAGCTCTTTTACCCTGGCCTTCCTGCGTCCCGGCTTGGGTGAAAGGAATCCTTCAAATACCAGAGTCTTGCCGCCTCCGCCTGCCACGCTTGCAAGGGTTGCGAACGCGCTCGCTCCAGGAATGGGGACGACCTTGTGGCCCGCCTGCCTTACCCTGGCGGCAAGCACGGAGCCGGGGTCACTTATGCCGGGAGTTCCAGCGTCGCTTGCATAAGCCACGGACTGCCCCCCGTCAAGGAGCTGGATTATCTTGTTGGACGCTGACTCCTCGTTCTGTGCGCGGCAGCTTATCAGGGGCTTGCTTATCTCAAAGTGGTTGAGCAGCTGCAGGGTATGCCTTGTGTCCTCGGCGGCAATCACGTCCACCGTCCTGAATGTCTCCAACGCCCTGTATGTTATGTCCCCCAAATTCCCGATGGGAGTCCCCACTATGTAAAGCTCTGACACGTCTCTATTATATGGCTAAATAACGAATTACGCAAGGTCTATGGAAACACTGAATAATGTCTCCTGTATTAATCAGCGTTTCCATAGGCTACAGGTCTCGGCTACATGCTTTTCTGATAAAACCGCACTGCTCCATGTCCTCCAGGCACCGCGTTAACTCCTTGCCTTGTACCGTTTTGCCGCTGGCCGCAAGCTCCGCCCTTGTGAGTCCGGCTTGTTTCTTGTACATGGCTCTAACTATGTCTGTGTAATTGCCGTTATTCTTGAACAAAGCCTTGAACAGCTGGGTGAATTCAAACTTGAGTGGTGCATTCTCTTTGAAGAAAAGCATATCCACGTTCTGAGCTAAGCTGTAGCTGGGGTTCAGATAATTAAGGTAATAGGGGATGCCGCCAAAAATCATGTAACATTCCACAACCTGACGCCTTGTCATCTTTATTCCGTTGGACTGAAGCAGCTGCTCACATTCGTTCAAGGTGAACGGCATCAGGCGTATCTGACGGGTCAGCCGGTTGTAAAATCCCCCGGTGTCCTTCACGATGTTGTTGATTATCCACGATGTTGCCGAGCCGCAGACAATCAATAGAAGGTCTTTCTGGGAAGATCCCCAGCTGTTCCAGAACCAGTCGAGTGCGCTCTTGAAGTCCGACCTTGCCGTGTCCATCCATGGTAGCTCGTCCAAGTCTGCTGTACAGGGCAACGAATTCCGCCCTGCCGCTTTCAAGACAACTCGAAAGAATCGAAATTTCCTCTCTGCGACCTATCATATTTCCCCCAAAAGTCACTTATATTCTATATTTTGGGGAAATATACGTCAATACTTGGCGATAATTCCCCAAAATAGGGGTAAAAAGGGGTGTTTTGGGGAATTATAGCATGTCTGTGTGCAAAAGCTATTCGAGCCTCTGCACCTCATAGCCTTTAAGGATAAAGCCGGCTGTCTTTGTCCTGCAGACAATCTTCACTCAAAAGTGCTTCTAGCTTTGTCGCTTTCGTATGATGAGACCTATGCTCGTGCAGGGAAAGCGGTCAATCGCAAGCCTAAGGTGCATTGTTTTTCTGTCGTATGGTGGCAGGTCAATGAAGTGATCCACTATGCCTGTACCAAGGTGCCAGTCCATTGGGTATACGTAGTGTCCTTCATCGGAAAGCTCTTTTATCAATTGTTCAATATCCTTTCTTCTGTACAGTGACAGTCCTTCCGTCTCCAATGTGTCTTCATTTGAATACAAGTTATATTCCGTCGTATGGACGGCTGTTCCACCCGGTTTAAGGGTGTTAAGACTGTTTTTTATGAAGTCCATTCCATGCCTGAGACTTCCCAAATGCTCAAGGGCGCACGTTGAACAGCAGAAGTCATATCCAGTTATATCATTTGGAATATCGTTCATATTCACATCTCGATAGGTCACTCGCGAGTAAAAAGTCTGTCGGTCACATATCTTTTTGTGGCGAAGTTTTTCAAGGTCTCCTGCCGCATTTTGATTTGTGTCAATCCAGCCTTTGGCCGCGGACTCATTGAGGTTTAAATCTGTCGCCAGAATATGGCATCCGAACGAAGCGAATAAATCCGGCAGGTGCTCTTCGCCTACGCCGAACACTATGCCCTTTTTGCCATCTTCCAGATAGCCGCGCTCCCAAAGGCTCTGGCATATATACACCAACTCCCATCGCTTGCGGTGATATGCAGGGAGGCCTTCTTTCATTTTTTTGTTCCAATATTGTGATATGGGAGAATCCAAGAATTCCTGATTGCAAATCATTGATGTGCATGAATAGGGGCGGGGAAGGTCTATCCGATTGTTGATGTCCTTCCATTCTGTTTTTGGAATTGCCGAGTATTGGCAGGAAAGCTCTTCCATACATTGTTCTTTTAAATTGTTGTCAGCATATATTGCAAACAAGTCATTGTTATTCATGATTTTAGGATTTGCAATGCTTTCCTTAAGCTCCTTGGACTTCTTTTCTATTTGTCTCAGTCTTTCGCAAGACTCACGGGTCGCATCCTCAATGAAGTTTATTTTATCAAGGTATTTCTTTATCATACATTCTTCCTTTCTCTTTATTATGGCTGTTACTTACTAAAACTCGCTTTAGGATTATTAGAAGAAAAACAAGTCCGTTGCCTCTAAATTCTCTATCTTAACTAGTTTTAGTGCGAAATCCTCCAATTTATCAATCGGGTAGATGGTATCTTCGTTCCTACAGTCGATGAAGGATTTGTATATTTTCTTTACGATACCCGAATAGCGATTAAGTGTATTGTTGTTTATATATACAAGGGCATTAAACTCAGAGATAAGTGGTATTTTACCAGATAGCAATGTCTCAGTTGCTCCTTCCAATACTTCAACTTCGTGACCTTCGACATCAAGCCAGATATAGTCTATTTCATTGGCTTTGATACATGCGTCTCTCAAATAAGAATCTAACGGTTTGCTGGAAACCCAAGATTCATTTTCTTTGAGTCTAACATCCGGTTCCGAGCTTCTTACTTTGCTACCCCCAGAATTTTGCCTATTGTAGGTGAAGATTTTTCTTTCTGCAATGTTTGACAATGCAATATTCTCGCATCTGATGTCATCGAAATTATTCAAGATGCAGTTGCACCGGAGGAGTTTATAGTTTAGTTCTCCAGGCTCGAAACAGATAGCTTTTAGGGCTTTGTTTATCTTCTTTTTTGCGTAAATAGCCGTTGTACCGATGTTAGCCCCTATATCAAGGAAGTATCCGTTTGTTTCTGACTTGTGTTTTCCATAGTGTATCTCTGACAAATCAAAGAAAAGGTCGATTAAGCCAGAGGCAAAGTTGATAGAAGTGTCTTGCATCGCCCCGAATACAACTTTGTCATCGGTGCTTCCCAAGTAGAGTATTTCATCCAGAACTTTTATACTTGAAATTGGTGGCTGTTCTGATATTGCGGGGGGGCTTGTATAATTTTTGACAGTGGGAATGTTTTCCTTGATTTCCGTGAAGTTTTCTTCTATCTGTTTCAGCTTGCCGTACGTTTCACGGGCCGCATCATAGATGAAGTTTATTTTTCCGAGGTATTTCTTTATCTTCTTTATCATTTTTTTCCCTTCACAAATTAAGACTGTTTAGGTTTTCTTTCACTGTTCTATGAGCTCGTCCATGTACTTCCAGAACAAGGCTTTCACCTTGTCGTATTGGAAATCTGCAAGGCGTTCCCGCTGGTTTGCAAGGACTGTCTGCCTGAGCTGTCCGTCGGTCAGAATCCGGTTCATGACAGCGGCGGTCTCCACGGAGTCCTTTCCCTTGAGCAAGAATCCTCCGCCCCCGATGGTTTCGCCTATAGCACTGGACTCGTGTGCCACGACAGGAACGTCAAAGTACATTGCTTCCAGCAGTGGCACGCAGAACCCCTCGTGCTCGCTCTGGCACAGAAATAGGTCAGCCAGCTTGTAGTAGGCGAGGATTTCATCGAACTTGATGTGTCCGGTAAAATGCACGTTCCTTACTCCCAATGCTGCGACATAATCCTTGAGCTGCCTTTCGTAGTTCTCGCATCCTGCTGCGTTCCCCACCAGAAAGAGGCGTGACTTTGGATTGAAGTGCATCTGGTAGTCGGCGAATGCACGGATTACGTCCTGCTGTTTTTTGTTCGGTGCAATCCTTCCAACGAAGATGATGTTGGTGAAGCCGTCGTTCCCATATTTCCGCAAAAGCCTTTCTGATGGCGTTTTGTTGTACTCGTTGAAAGGTATGAGGATTGGCAGCACATGGATTGGACAGTTGTAGCCTATGTCTATCAAGTCTTTCTTGTTGAACTCAGAGGCTGCTAGAACCATGTCGAATGTATCCTTGAGCTGCCTGACTTGCTCCCAGCCCTTTGCGCAGCTGCTCATGGACTCCGTGTTGTAAGGCTCAAAGAACTGGGGGGGAGTTATGTTGTGCCAGACCATAACCTTGCGGCAGGGCTGGCTTTTTATCCATTCGTTCAGCCTGGAAGCTATGGCAACATGCAGGAGGATGATGTCATTCTTGTCAAATCTGCATATATGCGACATTTCCTGTGCCGCACTTTTATGGGCAATGTTAGCTGCAATGCCATCTGCATATATCTGGGTTTCGTATCCACGTTCTTGAATGATGCCCTTTATTGCCAAGGTGTCATTGCCGATTGCATCTCCGTATAGAAGGCAAGAAAGCACCTGAACTATCTTCATTTTATTTTTCCTGACTCTCCAATTCATTGATTCTGGATTCTAGCCTTTTGATGTAAATGTTTATGGCATTGAATGATTGCACGACATTTTGATTGAATTTGCGTTGATTTTCCATGTTCTGTACGAATGAAGGGCGGACAAGTTTGCGGACAGCCTTCTTTATGAACAGCTTGAGGCCTCTACCAGTCAAAGGACAGAAGGGGGAGATGTTCCAGTTTGTGTTTATGAAGTTGATAGAATCATTTAACTGGGCTAGCCGCTGTGAGTTGGTGGTAAATTCTTCTCTTGGTACAATTGGGATGCCATTGAACGGCAGAGTGGATTTCTCATAGCCCTTGGCTTGGATTTCCTCGCGGATTTCTTGCATGATTCGCTCTGTAGCGATGGCTCTCACGGCTTTTCCCCCTGCCTAAACAATTGTCACGGTTTCTTGCTAACTTTACAATTGTTGTATACTGGTGATTATGTAACAATATTTGCTTTATTTCAAGAGGGTGCAACATTTGTTGTATCTTTTCGGCATGGGTTTCTGGCAGAATGTTGAAATAGAAAGGGAATACCAGGATATGAGCCGCAAGGAGCTTGCGTCTAAGGCGGGAATCAATTACGCGAGCATAGGCATAGGTCTGGAGCGGAACAGCATTCCTGCTGCGGACACCGCGCTCCGCATTGCCAAAGCCCTGAACACTTCGCTGGAATACCTGTTGACTGGAACCGAGGGCGGTCAGGAAACTTCAAACACGGCCGACAGCGGAGAGTCTGGAGATGGGCATATCCAGGCTCTGACTGATATGTTTTCCCGCTATGGTACGACAATAAGGCACATGGATTCCCTTCCGTCCGCCACCCGCGAAAAGCTCATATCCCTGATAGACAGCATGGCTCAAGACTTTTCGGACTAGTTTTTTGGTAAACTAGTCTGCTATGTTAAGATTCTGTCAAGGGCGGCTTTTAAAGAGTTTTTGTTGACTTCTGCGCAAGCTGCTTTACATAGTCCGCCTCCAGCCCGGTAGCCTGAGCCACGGACTCCACGGCAAGCCCCATCGCCAGCAGCTTTCCGGCAGTTTCCGTATTGGCCTCTTTTCGGCCTTCTTTCCGGCCTTCTTTCCGGCCTTCTTTCCGGCCAGTTTCTATTCCCCTTCTCTCTACGTCATGGTCGTGAAGGCTCCATGCCAGGTACTCGTTTATGAAAGACTGCTCAAATTTCTTAGTCTGAACCATATTCGCTATCTCCCTTGTTATGTTAGATTCGGCCTTGTTATTCTTTACAAACGAAAGGAAATCCTTTATGTCCTTGTTGGACTCTTTTTCATAGGCGGCTGCATTGAATATGACGTGATGGGTCTCGTCCCCAAGTTCCACGGTGTTTGATTCCCGGCATCTGCGCTCAAATGTGTATGTCGGAAGCCCCGCCTCAAACGGGTCGTCCAGGCAGATGAAGATTACATAACTCTCCTTAAGCTCCGAGTAGCTCGCACCTCTTGCCAGACTGCCTATATCAAGCATTGACTGGTAGTAGCGGGTTCGTTTCCCGATATTTTCCGCCTTGTAAGACTGGCATTCTACATCGAATACCCTGTTTGAATCTGCAACGTATACATCAAGCCTGACTCCCTTCTTGGAATAGAATGGGTTCATAGTCTTCTGCAGCTCTGGATACTCGATGCGGTCAATCTTAATCTGCAAAAGCAGTTCAAGCACTTCCTTACAGATTCCGGGCTCGTGCATAACAGCTCCGAACATGAAATCATCTGAGAAAACCAACTGGTCAACAGGCTTGAACTCATAGCTCCTTGTTGCTTCCATAATCCACAGTATAGCATAGTTGGAATTAAAAATCCATCAAGTTTTGCGCAAGTTGCTTTACATAGTCCGCCTCCAGCCCGGTAGCCTGAGCCACGGACTCCACGGCAAGCCCCATCGCCAGCAGCTTTCCGGCAGTTTCCGTATTGGCCTCTTTTCGGCCTTCTTTCCGGCC
>JAFTEK010000285.1 GCA_017453705.1 Treponema sp. | reverse complement strand
TCGTATAGTGTGTGTCTCACACCTCGTATAGTGTGTGTCTCACACCTCGTATAGTGTGTGTCTCACACCTCGTATAGTGTGTGTCTCACACCTCGTATAGTGTGTGTCTCACACCTCGTATAGTGTGTGCCTCACACCTCGTATAGTGTGTGTCTTGAATCGGCTACGGGGGCGGCGGATTCAGGCGGAGAAAAGCTCTCGTTCTTGCCCCGCTGACCTTCTTTCGATAGAATAGCCTGCATGTCATTGGAAGAAACACTTAAAGATGAGCTGAACCCTGAGCAGTACCGTGCGGTTACTACGCTGGACGGAGCCATACTTATAATCGCCGGGGCGGGAAGCGGAAAAACCCGTGTCATAACATACAGGATTGCAAACATGCTGGAAAAAGGCATTCCCCAGAGCCAGATACTCGCCCTCACTTTTACCAACAAGGCGGCCAAGGAGATGGCAGACCGCATAAAGAAGCTTACCTCCCGTAAGATGCAAAACCTCACCATAAGCACCTTCCACGCATTCGGGGTCAAAATCCTGAGGCAGGACATAGACAAATTGGGCTGGCGGACGAATTTCACCATATATGACGAGACAGACCGCAATGCCCTTATAAAGGAGAGCGCGAGGGAGCTTGACTACACATCTGACGCACTGGATATATACAAGATAGGCACTTTGTTCAGCGACATAAAGACCGGCCGCAAGGACTGGAAAAATGCCAATGACGGCTACCGGGAGCTGTACGAGGCCTACCAGGAAGGGCTTAAGCTCTACAACGCCGTGGACTTTGACGACCTTATAGTTCTTCCTATAAAGCTTTTCCGTGAGAACGGGGACGTGCTGGCCCGTTACAAGGATCGCTACAGGTATATCATGGTTGATGAGTTCCAGGACACCAGCCACCAGCAGTACGAGATGATGAGGATCCTTGCGGGCAGCAACGTCGCCGTCGTAGGCGATGACGACCAGAGCATCTACTCCTGGCGGGGCGCGGACTATCAGAACATAATAAACTTCGAAAAGGACTTTCCCTCCGTGCAGGAAATCAGACTGGAGCAGAACTACCGTTCGACAGGCACGATACTTGCCGCCGCGAACGGTGTCATCAGGCACAACACAAACCGCAAAGACAAGGAGCTATGGAGCGGGAACGGCGACGGCCAGCCCATAGAGCTTTACATGCCGGAGAACGAGGCTGCGGAGGCGGACTTCATAGCGGAGAGCATACTCGGCATATCGGTGGAAGAAAAGCGAAAATACGATGATTTCGGGGTGCTGATGAGGGCCAACACCCAGAGCCGCCCGATAGAAGAAGCCTTCCTGGAGAACAACATCCCCTACACCATGTCCGGGGGGACGAGCTTCTTTGAGCGAAAGGAGATAAAGGACATAATCTCATACCTGCGTGTAATCGCCAACCACGATGATGACATAAACCTGCTGCGGGTGCTAAACACCCCCAGGCGCGGCCTGGGGCGCTCTACCGTGGAAAGGCTCAATACCGTGGCGGACACAATGGGCTATTCCCTATGGGAGGCTGCGAAGGCAGTTATCGAAGCCCCTGAGAAAGAAAGCAGGCTGACGGAGGCGACACGGGCAAACCTGGAGTCATTCATAAACCTTGTCGAGGCAGGAAAGAACATGCTCTCCGGCAAAGGACTCTCCAAGAAGGTCAAGGCGATGGTGGATGAAATAAACTACTATGACTATCTCATAAGCGACAACCCAAAGAGCGAGAAAGCCGCAAGGTTCAAGTACATGAACATAGAGAGCCTTATCAAGAGCATGGAGATGTGGGAAAACAACCCGGAGCACGAGGACACCAGCCTATACGCATACCTGAACCGCATCACCCTGCTCTCACGTGACGACCTGGACGACGGCGAGGAGGACAAGGGCAAGGTGAACTTGATGACCGTCCATGCGAGCAAGGGACTGGAATTCCCCGTCGTTTTCATAGCGGGGGCGGAAGAAGGGATAATGCCCCATGCCCGTGCGGTGGAAGAAGGAGGCGACAATGCGGTGGAAGAAGAACGGCGGCTCTTTTATGTGGCCGTAACAAGGGCGAGGGACAGGCTTTTAATATCCTCCTGCCGCAACAGAAGGAAGCAGACAGGGAACACCGTATGCGAACCCAGCCGCTTTCTGGATGAGATTCCCCAGAATCTGGTAAAATATCATGAGCCCAGCAAAGAGCTCGGCCCCCAGGACGCGCATGAGATGCTCCAGAACATGCTCAAGAACCTCTCGCGCCCCCGAGTGCCAAAACTTTAGTCCTCGGCTGCCTTCTTTGCCCGGCTGCCGGAAGAGCTTTTCTTTGCCGTGCTGGTCTTCTTCTGAGCCATCTTGCCAGAGCCGGCTGGCTTCCCTTTAGCGGCGGTCTTTGCAGAGGCGGACTTGGCGGAAGAAGAGGGTTTCTTCTTTGAAGAAGAGGCCTTTGCAGAAGACTTGCCGGCAGAGGATTTTGAAGGCGCAGCCTTCTCAGGCTTGTCGCCATCCCCGCCAAGCTTCTTGACCTTCTTGTTCATGTCATACAGGAGCTTTATCACATCTCCAATCTCTTCATCGGATGTTGACACGGAAGCACCTTTCTTTCCGGCAAGCTTTGCATAGACCAGCTTTCCAAGGGCACTGTACCCCTTGTTGAGCTTGGAGTTAAGCTTGGCGATTTCAACCTGCTTTACGCCCTCATCCCCCCAGTCGGAGATGGTTTTCTTGGCGCTTTCGAACCACTTTTTTGAAGCCTCAAGCCCCTTGTCAAAGATTTCCTTGCTGGTTCTTCCTACAGATGAGTCCTTGACAGACGAGCTTTTCTTTGAAGCCCCGCCCGTCTTCTTTGTTTTTGCTTTTGATTCAGCCATGATGATATTATAAACCCTTTCTTTTTATAATGCAAGGAAAGGTTTCAGCATAGAATTGAGGCAGCTTTTATGGATTCAGCTGTACATCCCCATATTCGTCAACGACCTGGGTTCTAAGGCCGGACATGGGCCGCCAGTTTATAATGAATGAGAAGTACGGCTCATAGCTGTATGTGGGCCTGTTCCTGGCATCCACGGTGAGCCGGGGCTTGAACACATAGCTGGAGGCGAATGTCCAGTCATGCAGGTTGTGGGCTACAGTCATCTTGAAGTTCTTGACCTTAAAGCCGGAAGCCTTGCGCCTGTCCAGATCCCAGAAGGCAAAGGAGTCCGCCAGATCCTTAAGGGGATTCTTCTCCCCGCTTATGACATCCCCGTATCCCGCTGAATTCTGGAAATAGCGGAATATGACGGAGTTGCGGGACTCAGAGCTGAACGTCAGGTAAAGGAATCGGTTTATCCTGAAAGTCATCGCCGGTGTAAAGGAGAAGTAACTGTCAGAGGCTTTTGCCATGTCATAGACGAAAGCCGTCTGCAATGACGGCGCCCAGCTTATGCGGCCCAGCCAGTAGCGGAACTTGAGATTCTGTGACGCATAGGACAGAGAGAACCTGTACGGTATGAATTCCTTGTCTTCCGCCGCAGTCCAGCCGTCATCCTTGTCCCATTCATATTGGTAGGCATGCTGCATCGTGTAAGCGGCCTCCAGCCCATAGAAGCTCATTGCCAGCCTCAGCGTGTCGTGGCGGGCTTCCTCCCTGTTGTAGATATATGATTCGGTAAAGCTGAGCGGCTGCAAAAGCTTTATGGGAATATCATCCATCTTTACAGAAAGATACTGCTTAAAGGGCTTGTCAATGAACTGGGCTTCCTCGTCGTCCGTGGAGTCAATCCTCTCCACACCGCTTGAAAAGCCAAAGTCCACGAAGGGAAAGGTCAGGTCCACCATGAAATCACGCGCACCAGCCCTGGGAGCGAGGGATGTTGCCGCCGTGAATTTCTGGGAAAACTTCTCGTCCTCCCTGGCCACCACATAGCCGGTCAGGAGGTTCTCCTTGAAGCTCTGGTCGTCAGCCTTGGGGCCAAGATAGTCCCAGTCAGGATTCTCGCCATCACCGATGAACTTCGTCCTCAGCAGCCTAACGCTTGTCTTCAGGTCAAGCCCCGTGTCAAACAGGACATCATTGTATATGAAGGGTCTGAATGAAATAAGGTTTTCGTCTGTTATATCGAATTTCTTTGCCGAATAATCGGCGTTAAGGACGGAATTCTTGGAACTCTCGCTTGTGTAGCCGCTAAGATCAGGATGCCTCTGGTAATGGGGGGCGAATGTCAGCGTGTTGGTAAGGCTTATAAAACGATCCCTGAAGGACAGGCCGTTTATCAAATCCACGGGGGAGTCCAGCTCGTAGTAGCTGGAATAGCTTTTGCCCCAGTCAAATTCTGTGTCCTCGACAAAGAGCATGGAGGCGCTATAACTGTTCTGCCGGACAAACTTAGGCCTCAGGGCATAGCTCAGGCTATATGAGAAGCCCTTGAACTGTGCCAGCGGAGCCAGCTGTATGTCGTCCAGGCCGGGAAGGTCATCGCTGCCAAAGAGGGCATCATCGGGCACTAGCTCGGAGCCTGGCTTTTCAGCCGCATCACTGGAGCCGGAGCCTTGGGCTTCCGGCGGCTCTTCCTGACTTGCGGCCTCATATCCGTACAGGCGGCCCCCAGCGGACAGGGAAATCCGTATTGGCGTGACAAGTGAAGGATAAAACACCTTGCGCTGCGGGGAGTAGAGCTTCCACTGGTAAGGCCGGTCCATAAAATCCTTGTCAGTCCGGCTCCAGCTGCTAAAATTCATGGAGCTGGAAAAATCAAGGTTCGCATTGGAAAGATACGGGGCT
>JAFTEK010000284.1 GCA_017453705.1 Treponema sp. | reverse complement strand
TACATCAGTGCCGTCCAGCCCTCGCTGTCCCTTGCATTGACATCCACCCCGGATTCAAGCATTTTTTTTATCGCCCAGTCGTTGCCTTCTTTTGCGGCCAGCATCAGGGCTGTGATTTTTTCTTCATCTGCCCTGTCAACGTCAGGTGAATTTTTTTTATTTTTTTCTTCTGTTACAGCCACAGGCTCTGACGACAGCTGGTCAACGGCCATTTCGTAGAGGGAGCGACTGTCTCCTTCTCTTTTTCCTTCAGTAAAGAGGGGCAGGATAGGCAGGAGGGTAAAAATCAGGCAGGAAAGCTGCTTCCTAAGATTCATTTTCTTTTATCTTTTCTTGCTGAACACCTTATAGGACAGCCAGGGGAATATACCATCATCTTTTTCCATTCGGCACAGCCATTCCGTGTTGACTGAGTTGCTTGCGAGGGAATCAAAGACCAAGTTGAAATTTCGTATGCAAGAGCTGAAAGCCTTGCTTGCATATTCAGGCATATTCCCTTCGTAGACCATTTTTTGCCAGGATGCTGACTGGGCAAGAAGAACTTCCTTTGCCCCTAGGTTTAATATACGTGCTTTGATACCGGTCTCTGTGGGGAATCTTTCTGTCAGGTCTATCATTCTCTCGCTGGCTATCCTGATGCAGTCGGTCATCCAGCTGTTGGAGCTGTCCAGCAAGTTCTCTCCGTAGCCAGCTCCTTCTGCACTGCATGGGTAGGGGGTTATCTTGGGAAGGCTGAACTGCTTTTCTATATGCTCCCGGCACAAGGCGAGCTTAAGCTTTCCTTCGGATGCTGCCAGCCTTATGACTTGTTCTAGCCATGCGACCCCCTCATGCCAGCTGTCCCCTATGAGCCTTGCTGGTATGACGCAGGTAAGCAGGTTTTCTTTTCCTTCAAGCAGTTTTTCGGCTTCCTCTAGTTTTGCTAGTTTTTTCCGATAAAAGTCTTCCGCGTCAATTCTTACCTGGGCTGTAGCTGCATCAAGGTTATAGGGAGTTCCATTGTTTGCCCAGTATTTGTATCCGGTTTGTAACCTGGAAGAGTCCGTGCCAAGAAAGCCCTTTAGCTCACCATTGTGAAGCTCATAGCCTATGTCATTTGGTTCGCACCGGTAATCAGGGGCGTTCATATAACCGTCGCCCATGCTGTCCGACAAGTTCCCCTGTATGTCATCTGGGCTGTCGTAGTCCCGTGCGAATATAACCAGGGATTTTCGTGTTCTGACTGGGCTGAATATTCCGGTCATAGGCTGATCTTTGCTGAACAGGAGAGAACGTGTGTCTACTATGGTATAGTTTACGCCGTATGAGCGCAGTATTGCGTCAAAATCCTCTGTCCATCCCAGATAGGGAAGAAAAAAACCCTCTCCTGTCTCACCAAAGAAAGACCTGTGTGAGTGCAAGCCCACATCGACTTGTGCATGAAGGGCTTCCTTGAGATCTCGGTAGTGAGGCAGATAGCTGTATGTCGCTGCTGTTGGAATAAGCTCCAAGAGTCCCTTGTCCGCAAAGCTCTTGAATGCCTTTATAAGATCTCCTGACCAAGTTTCCAAGAAGTCCTCTCTGTTCTTCTTTGTGTTTTTCAGGCATAGCTCTACGTTTTCAAGAATCTCCGGATTGCCGTTGTTGCGGGCAAGCTCCTCTTCTCCAAGTTTAATAATCCTGTCCAGCCAGGCGATGTACTTTTTCTTTGTGCTTTTATGTGCCAGCAGTGTGCACAGCGGTGAAGTCAGGACAAGGCATAGCTTAAAAGGCACATTCTCCTTTTCCAACCTGCTGAACATATCTAGCAGGGGCAGGTAGCAATTTGATATTGCTGAAAAGAGAATAGAGTCTTCGTAGACGAAATCTTCTTTTGTGTTGAAGTTGTGTATGAAGGCCTGTTCAGCCACCAGAACTAAAATCAAATCCTTGTTTGTCATATTTGCTAAGCGTCCGACTCTAAAAACATTTCCCTATGGTCTAAATACTGTCGCCTGAGCATGGAGTTAATCCCTGACAGGCATACAAGCGGTGGAAAATCCAAGTTTTTCCCTGGAACTGCGTTCTTGAGGTATTCGTTTCCTATTGGTATTGAAATTCGTCCGCTTCGAGCTAATGTCAGTGTTTGTTTCCCTGTATAGTATGCTTCCAGGGATAACGATAAATGCTTTTTTGAGGAGGAAACAAGTATGTATTGGTTTCTGTCCTTAAGGGAAATCTTAAGGTCTATGGAATCTGTTTGTACTTCACTTTCTGCGCTGTCAAATAACGAAACATGCAATCCCAGGCCCGCAAAATCCTCGTTTTCTTCAAATGATTGCAGATCAGACTCGCTTATGTCCCAAAAGGCATAGACCCAGGTTGGATTTCTCAGTATCACATTGATTTTCGTTTCGTTGTAGCTTTTGGGAAGGGAAATCTCCCCGTTTTCCTCTTCGCTTTCTTCAGCGTCGTTTTCTATGTAATTTAGCTTCTTGTCCGCTAGCTCAGACATTTCCAGTTCTTGGAAATAGTCAAGCAGCTCCCCGATTATGAAATTCCTGTTGAGGCTGCCGGGAATATCAAGGCCGTGGTCATCCGCAAGGTTTATGAGCTCTTTGTTTGTGAGGCTCTCTAGCTTTTTGCGGGAAAGAATCTGCTCTTCCATAGGGGGCTATCTTATAGCAAATCAATCCTTATTTCAAGAAGAAACAGCTGTTTTTATCGCATGCAAAAGCTTGTCGTAGTCTTCGAAGGCAGGTATGCTTGGGTTGTCCGCCTTTATCTTTTCTGTTGACCTGAATAGGAATCCTGCTTTGCTGGCACGAATCATGCCTAGGTCATTATGACTATCCCCAGCTGCTATCGTATCATATCCTATGGACTGAAGGGCTTTGACCGTAGTGAGCTTTCCGTTTTCGCACCTCATTCTAAAGCCAGTTATCTCACCTGTCGTGGCGACTTCCAGCGTGTTGCAGAATATCGTCGGGAAACCGAGTTTTTTCATCAAGGGACCTGCAAACTGGGTGAATGTGTCGCTGAGGATTATGACCTGGGTGAAACTCCTGAGTTCGTCCAAGAAATCCTTTGCCCCGTCCATCGGGTCTATGCTGGCTATTGTCTCCTGGATTTCTTTTAGGCCAAGGCCGTGTTCTTTAAGGATGCCCAGTCTCCACTTCATAAGCTTGTCGTAGTCCGGCTCATCCCTGGTTGTCCTTTTTAGCTCGCTTATTCCTGAGGCCTTTGAGAATGCAATCCAAATCTCCGGCACCAAAACCCCTTCCAAATCCAAACAAACAATTTCCATAAAGCAGCTGATTCTCCTAAAGTGCTTGCCGCCTTTTTTAAGCTGGCGAAGGAAGTCTATCACAATGTGGAAAAATAATCGAGAGGGATTTTCAAAAAAGCCCTGTCTTGAAGTTGCCCCTGCTTTTTGATAGTATGGTAAAATGATTTACTATCTGGGTGGACTGCTCAAGAACTATTTTGGCCCTGCGAGGCTTTTGCAGTCTTATGCTATTCTTATTGTCTTTGCCCTGTACATAGCCTTCGTCTTGACCGAGGGGCTTCTGCCTGCTTTTTACTCCCGGCTGCCACATGACAGGGGGCGTGAGTTTACCCTTTCCAAGGAGGCATCAAAGGGCAAGCCCACAGGGGCGGGCGCGGTCTTTATAACCCTTTTCGTTCTGCTCTGTATAGCCTTTACTCCGCTTGACATGTTGCAGTCAGGGGCTTTGCTTTTGACTTGGCTGATGATGCTGACCGGCTACCTTGATGACAGGAGTTTGAATGGCTGGGGGGAATACCGAAAGGCTGTCCTTGACTTGATTCTGTGCCTGTCCGCTTCGCTGCTGCTATCCCATTTTATGAAAGGGGATGATGGCCGTCTGTCATTCTGGCTCCCTTTTGTTTCTGGTTCTGTAGCTGTTCCTGCCTGGCTTTATGTGGCGATTTCCACAGTTATGCTATGGACTTCCGTGAACACTACCAACTGTACTGACGGGGTGGACGGACTGAGTTCATCGCTTGTTATTCTCGCGTTGTTTACCCTTGCGCTTATTTTCTACATTGTTTTGGGACATGTAAATAGTTCAGCCTACCTACTTGTTCCCCATCTTGATTCCGGTGCGTCATGGGGGCTTATGACTTTTTGCCTTATAGGTGTGCTCATGGGCTATCTATGGCACAACGCATTTCCGAGTTCCGTCCTGATGGGGGATGCAGGTTCCCGTGCCCTGGGTTTTTATATCGGTTTTTGCGTCATGGTAAGCGGCAATCCTTTTATGTTCCTTGTGACGTCCACGATTATCTTTGTGAACGGGGGGATGGGCTTGCTTAAGGTTGCACTCAAGAGGTTCTTCCATATAAGCGTGTTTTCCAATATACGCTTTCCCCTGCATGATCATTACCGCAAGAATCACGGCTGGTCGCCTACCCAAGTGTTGATAAAGTTCATTATAATTCAACTGCTGATAACTATGGGCTTGCTTGGGGTTTTCTTCAAAATCAGGTAAATAATGATGTCCATGAGTTTTTCAGAAAAGTGTCTTGAGTGTGCTCAGGAAGGAATAGTCCTGCTTTTAAATGAACAGCAGATGCTTCCTCTTTGTAAAGGGGACAGAATCGCGGTTTTTGGACGTGCCCAGATGGAGTGGTACAAGAGTGGTACTGGTTCAGGAGGCTCCGTACATTGTAATTATTCCACAAATCTCATTGAACCCTTGCTTGATCTTTCCTCTTCTTGTGGTTTTTCTATAGACGCAGAGCTTGTTTCGTTTTATGAAGCCTGGATTAAAGACAATCCTTTTGACAATGGTGGTAATCTCTGGGCAGCCGAGCCTTATTGCCAGAAGGAGATGCCGCTTGATGCAGAATTTGTAAAAAAACTTGCTGAAAGGTCAGAAAAGGCTTTGTTTGTCATTGGTCGGAATTCAGGTGAGGACAAGGACTACAGGGACGAGGAAGGCAGCTTCCGGCTTGGCAATCTTGAGCTTGAAAATTTGAGGCTTGTATGTTCTGCCTTTGACTCTGTATGTGTTGTTTTTAACTCGTCCGGAATACTTGATATGTCCTGGTTATTGGAGACGAAGCTCAAAGACCGGATTAAAGCCGTGCTATATGCCTGGGAGGGCGGACAGGAAGGGGGTAGGGCCGCGGCCAATGTCATAGCCGGTCATTCGTATCCTTCAGGCAAACTGACTTGCACCGTGGCAAATTCCCTCGCGGATTATCCTTCCACGGGGAATTTCGGCAGCAGGCAGGGGAATTGTTATCACGAGGATATTTTCGTGGGCTACCGATATTTCATGACATTTGCCCGTGATAAGATTCTTTTTCCATTCGGCTATGGACTCTCTTATGCGAATTTCTCCATTGAAAACTTGACTGCCCGCTTGGAACGCGGAGATAAAAGCGGATTTGAGGATGCAAGGATTACCGTTAGATGCAGGATTTGCAATATCAGCAGGCTGTATAGAGGCAAGGAAATCATTCAAGTTTATTATGAAGCTCCTCAAGGTAAGCTGGGTAAGTCTGCCCGCTCTCTTGCTTCTTTTGCCAAGAGCGAGGAACTTGCTCCAGGTGAGTGTCAGGATATTGAGCTTTCCTTCAATTTATTCGATATGGCATCCTATGATGAGTCAGGCATCACTGGAAATGTGTCCTGCCTTGTGCTTGAAAAGGGGCGCTACATAATATATGTCGGAACGGATTCCCTGTCAGCTGTAGCTCTTGCCCTTGACGATGGCTCTATGCTTGATTTGCAAGAAGACGTTGTCGTGAGGCATCTGGAACAGGCTGTTGCACCGGAAACGTCTTTTCCTGTCTTACGTCCTGCCCCAAAAAACGGGGATAATGCTTGCCTGTCATATTCTGCCGATTATACATACAAAGCGCGAGCCAACGAGTCGGACATTCAGCAAAGAATAGATAAATGGCTGCCTGAGGCTTACCCTTATACAGGCTTTAAAGGAATAATATTTGATAATCTAAAGAAAGATCCTTCTCTAATGAATTCTTTCATAGCCCAGATGGATGTGAAGGAGCTTGCAACGTTTGCCCGTGGTGAAGGTATGCTCAGCGAAAAAGTGACCAAAGGAATAGCTGCGGCCTTTGGGGGGGTCAGTGATAAGTTGCATACGGATTTTCGCATTCCATGTGCCGGTTGTGCTGACGGTCCTTCTGGGATACGGATGGACACAGGGAAAGAAGCCACTCTCATGCCGTCAGGTACTTGTCTTGCAAGTTCTTGGAATCTTAGACTTGTTGAGGAGCTTTATGCCCTTGAAGGGGAGGAGCTTAAAGAGAACGGAATAGATGCCCTCCTTGGACCCGGTATGAATATTCAGCGCAATCCTCTTGGCGGGCGAAACTTTGAGTATTTCTCCGAAGATCCGCTTCTTTCAGGTAGGATGGCTTGTGCGGAAATTTCAGGCCTGCGAAAAAATGGCTGCCATGCTGTCATTAAGCATTTTGCCTGCAATAATCAGGAGACTGCTAGGCGGGAGGGAAATTACATCGTATCCGAGCGTGCTCTTAGGGAAATCTATCTTAAGCCGTTTGAGATTGCGGTTAAGTATGGAAGGGCAAGGGCTGTGATGACTTCTTACAATTCTCTAAATGGTCATTGGACGGCTTCAAATTATGAACTTGTGAATACGGTGCTGCGACATGAATGGGGCTTTGGCGGCTTAGTCATGACGGACTGGTGGGCATGCATGAACGACTGTGTGTCTGGAGGCGAGCCAACGATTCGAGACACTGCTTCCATGATTCGTTCTGGCAACAATGTCTATATGGTCGTGGACAACGATGGAGCGGAGAGCAATGTATTCAGCGACAACATAGAGTCCGCCCTTGCCGCCGGCAAGCTGACCATCGGGGAGCTGCAGCGGTCGGTCATGCAGGTGCTCTCCTTTATACTTGCCAGCAACGTGTCGAGCCGCGAGCTGGGGCCGCTCAAGGACATTCCCTTTTTCAAGGCGACGGTCGTTTCCCTTCCGGACGGCGGACGTTTGGTTCAGGACGAAACGCCGTTTTCCATAGGGGAGGGGGAGAGCGTGTATCTCGATGTCAAGCAGGATGCCTGCTATGCCATTCGTGGGGAATACATGAAGGACGGCGACAACCTTTCCCAGTCCGTCATCAACATACTGGTGGACGGAGAGGCCGCGGCTTCGTTCCAATGTAGGACCACGATGGGACGCTACGTTTGGGCCGTCGCCTCCAAGCTGGAGCTGGGGAAGGGGCTGCACGAAATCCGTATTCACGATGCCAAACCTGGTATAATCCTCAAGAACCTGACGTTCTCAAGCGGGGAGAAGAACCCTGTCAGCTTGGGCTATTTCACATAGAGCGGGGCTGTATGGAAAGGCTATCACTCAAAAAGGCACTGAAAAACGACTATACGATGACGGTCTCCCTTTGCTGCATCCTGATTGGCGGCATCCTCTTCTTCCTGCATGACAAATTCGGTCTTGTCATTTCCAAGCGGGAGATAAAGACGGACGGCAGTATTGTGTATTCGATAATACCGGGAGCAATCGCCTTGTTCGGAATTCTGAACGCCTTCCGCAGATGGCTCCGCATACGGGGCATCTTTGAGCGGGGCGTTACCGTCCCGGCGACCGTCACAAACTCGTCATTTTTCAAGGACAGGGGCAGGATAAGCTACCGCTACGCTTATGAAGGCAGTGAATACAGGACGGGTCTTGCCCTGTGCCGCAACAAGGTGACTGAAGCCATCGGGGGCGGGGAGAAGGTTTTTGTCATTGTGGACGAGAGAAAACCCAAGCGTTCCCTGATTCTTTCCCTGTACAGTGACAACGAGGAGAAGCCCCCCAGTTCCTTATACACGGGCGGGCAGGCGGAGCAGCTTGTCGCTGAGCTAAGGCGGCGGACTGCCCTTCCTTCGCTTGCCATACACGCGCGGCTGGCGGACGAACCGCTTGCGCTCACCACAAGCAAATTTGGCGGACTGCCGTATTGGAACCCGGCAGAGGCTTATCCTGTCGGCGTGGACGGAAGGAAGCTCATAATGCTCGCACAGCTGAACATGGCGGACATTCCCCCGCTCGAAGGCTTTCCTTCCACGGGTCTGCTCCAGTTCTTTATCGGCGGCGGGGACGGCTTGTTCGGGCTGGACTTGGATGCCCCGACCGAGCAGAAAAACTGGCGTGTCGTCTACCATGAGTCCATGGACGGAAGCGTGACGGATGAAGCCGTGCGCTCCCTTGGCGTGCCGGACTCCAGATGCCTTTCGGATGCGGAGAAAGAGAATTTCCCCTTCGAGGGGGAGTTCGCGCTTGCCTTTGAAAAGGCAGAAAGCACCATCTCTCCTGCAAGCGACGAGCGTTTCATCGCCGCAGTGCGAGAGTCGGCCGACGCGCTCGGCCTCCCCCTGCCGGATGACTCGACGACGGCATACGATTTGTTCGGTGAGGACTTATACGGCGGGCTTGCCGAACAGAGTCTGGGGCATCACTTGGGCGGCTACCCGGACTTTACCCAGTATGACCCGCGCCCCCTCTCCGACAGGCACGATACGCTGCTGTTCCAGATGGACAGCGAGTACGTCGGGACTGGTGGAAGCCCTTCCGGTGAAATCATGTGGGGCGACATGGGGGTGGCGAATTTCTTCATAAGCCGAGAGGCCCTGCTCCGCCGGGACTTCTCCGATATCCTGTATAACTGGGACTGCGGCTGATACCGCTTCCCTAGAATCCCTGATAGATGAAGTCTGCCGCATCGAAGCCCGGCCCGTACTGCCCCTCAATCAGGACGGCAAAGGCTAGGGCAAGGTATGCCGCCCAGCGGACTGGGAGTGGGCGTTTTGCAAGCCAGCTGCGGGCATAGCCGTATTTCTCGCGGAGAAGGGAGGCTGCAAGAAGAACCACAAACGAGACGGCGATGAGCTTCTTTCCGTGAATCATGGCAAGGCTTACGGCGGGGGCAGCCCATGCGTTTAGCAAAAGCCCATAGACGGAAAGTGCCTGCGCAATGTCCGCGCTGCGGAAAAAGACAAGTGACAGGCAGAATATGAGGTATGTCCTGAGCGACTGGAATATATGGAAGACAAGCGACTTCTCCGGTATGCGGAGGACGGCGTTGAGCTTCTTGAATGCAGGCTTTGCGAG
>JAFTEK010000283.1 GCA_017453705.1 Treponema sp. | reverse complement strand
CCTTCTTGTACTTCTCGTAATAGGCGGCGGCGTTCTCGTGGGCGGAAAGCTTGGGGTCAATCCGTATATGCACTGTGGAACCGCTCTCATAGTCCTCGCAGTCCAGATGGTTGCCCTCTATCTGGGAGGCGTAAGTCATTATCAGGTCGCCCGTATGCCTGAGGCTCGCGGCGTTCTCGAATTCCTTCTTCTTCTGATCCAGCTTGTCAAGGGCGGCGGTCATCTTGGAGTGGCGGGAATTGTACCACTTCTCGGCCTGTGCCAAAAGGCTCTCCCGCGAAAGGCTCGCCGCATGTTGTGAATAGAAGATGTCCACCTGCTCGTTGAACGAAAGCCCCGGTGCCCTTGGCTGCTTGCCCGGCTGATTGCCCGTCTGCTCGCCCAGAATGTCGTCGAACGTCCGTACCGGGAATCTCTCAAGGGCGGCGGCCTTCTCCTCTTCGGTAGGAATCTTCTCTTCCGGGATGAACGTCCCCCCTGTCACCTCGCCCTTCTTGGGGCGGCGGAACATACAGTCAAGGATTTTGCCCTCGGTGTCCGTCACAATCACGTTGGCCGCCCCTGTCCACAGGCGGACATACATATAGCACCTGTCCTTCCATGTGGAAAGGTCAAACTTGATTATCCTGTCAAGCCCCAGCTGACGGCACTCGTTTATCCTCATGCCCTTGACAGTGGAACGCAGGAATTCGTTGAATCGCAGGGGCTTGTCGTTCTTGGGAGCTTTATAGCGTGATCGGTTCATCCGGCAGGCGGACGCGCCTGTGCAAATGACGAGGTTCTCCGTCTTGCCCTTGTTGATTATCCTGAATGAGAGCGTGTCGTAGCCCGGCTGCACGATTTCCTGTATGAAGGAGCCGGGTAGGTCGAGTTCTTGTATTATGCGGTTTATCTCGTTGCAGTTAAGCGACACAGTAGGTTATTCTACCGCTTTTACGCCTTTGTTTCAATCGTTCGGTCGCACGGAGTTTCGCGTACAATCGTCCGCGGTTTCGCAGAAGATGACGCCAGGGGCAAGTGGCAGGTCACCTTCCGTGTCGAGACCGAGGGTGTTGCCTTACGCCAGCACCGGCTCCAGGGGCATGGCGGTGGCGAGTGCCCGGATGTCCTCAACAGACAGACCGGTTGCCTGGGATATCTGCTCGTGAGTTCCAAGCCCCATCTTGAGCAGATTGCGGGCAGACTCCTGTGCTTTTGAACGCTCGCCGTCCTCGAATCCTTCCTCCCAACCTTCCTCGCGTCGATTGCGATCGTATTCCTCTTGGTCAAACTCTGTCAAACTCATGTTCAGCACCTCCATCTTCTGCGACTTGAAATAGCCATTGAACAGCCTGTCCTTGTACTGCCGGTTGGCTTGAAGCTGTCGCTGCCGGTTGGCTTGGAGCTGTCGCTGCCGGTTGGCTTGGAGCTGTCGCTGCCGATTCAGTTAGATATTGACAACTTCAAGTAGTTCCTGTATAACAGTGCTACGGAGGCTTTTGCCAGATGAAGATTCAGAGAATAAACGCCTTTTTCAGGAAGTTCGGTGAGTTCCAGCTCAGGCACCGGGTTGTCTTTCTTGTCGCTATATGTCTGGTGACTGTGTTCTGTGTGGCGGGCCTGCCCCGCCTGTCCCTGTCCAGCAACGAGGAGGACTGGTTTGACAACACCGAACAGACCAAGATAGACAGCGACCACTTCAAGGACCTGTTCGGGGCGGACGACTCCGTGATGGTGCTGGTGCAAGCAGACGACGTGTTTGCCCCGGACGTGCTGGAAGCCATCGGCAGGATAAGCCGCAGGCTTGAAAACGAAGTTCCCTACGCCAAGAGCGTCATGTCCCTTTCTGACCTGTCCCTCCCCTTCGGCAACGAGGAGGGCTTTGAAATCATCAATCCCTTTGAGGACGGAGTGCCGGACGACCCGGCAGAACTTGCACAAAAGAAAGACTTCATCCTGAGCCGCGAATCCATCCGCAATAATTTGGTCTCAGACGACGGCAGGGAAACCTGGATTATCCTGAGCCTTGAAAGCTACCAGATGAGCCTTGACGAGGCCATGAAGGAGATTACCCCGCCCGCCATGAAGATAATCGAGGAGGAGTCCTCCCCCGACGGCAAGTACACGCTCAAGCCCACAGGGATGAGCTACACCGAGTACGAGGAGGAGGTCGTCACGATGCACGAGCTGAAGCTGCGCGTCGGAATCGGCTTTGTTGTCATGCTCCTCTGCCTGGTGCTGTTTGTGCGAAGCCTGCGCGGAGTCATCGTGCCGACTATAGCGACAAGCGGAGCAATCGGCTCCGTGCTTGGACTCAACGGCTGGCTGGGCATAACCGGCGACAGCAACATGGTCATGCTGCCCATCCTGCTTTCCATGGCACTGAGCGTGGGATACGCAATCCACTACATCAACTCCTTCCGCCTGCACTTCCGCAAAACGGGCAAGAGGAAGGAGTCCGTCATCAATTCGATGGAAGAAAGCGGCTGGCCCATCTTCTTTACGATGGTAACGACCTTCGCGGGACTGATTTCCTTCATGTTCGCGAGCATCCGCCCCCTGCGCTGGGTGGGAGGAGCCTCGTCGGCATGTGTCTTCGCCGTCTACGTCTACGTCATCATCTTCATCCCGATTTTTATGTCATTCGGCAAGGACAAGGATGTTCCCGACGCGGAGACCGGGACGGTAAGCAAAAACGGCGCGACCAGGGCAGACCTGGCCTTCGAGAAATTCGGCGCGGGAATCGTAAAGAGCAGCAAGCTTGTCGCAGTAATTTCCATCGCCGTCATAATCGGGATGATACCCGGCATATTCATGACGCGGGTTAACATGGACTACACCGAGATGATGGGGCGCAAGATTCCCTACATCGCCCGTCTTTTGGACATCATGGAAGCCAAGATAGGCAGCCAGTATTCATACAATGTCCTGATTGAATTTGACGAGGAGGATGCGCTCAAAAGCTCCGACGTGATGAATCGGATAGACGTTCTTGCGGACAAACTGGGCACGCTGAACATGACCCGCATCTCAGGCGACAAGCCCCGCGTCACGAGCGTGACCAAAATCATCAAGGAGATGAACCGCACGCTCAACGAGGACGATGAGTCATATTACGTCATACCGGACGACGACGACATGGTGACGCAGATAATGTTCCTCTATGAGATTTCAGGCGGAGACGAGCTGTTTGACTGGGTAAGCGATGACTATTCCACCGCCTACATCCACATAGAGATGAACGGCTATGACGCGGAGAAGGTCGTCGAGGACCTGGACAACGCCACGGCCTACGGAAAAGAAATCTTCCCCGACGCAAAGACGAGCATCGTCGGCGACGTTGTCAACTATGCGATGATGAACGGCAAGATAGTCCGCGGAGAGCTAAAGAGCTTCATCGGCTCCTTCATCATCATCCTGCTTCTGATGGCCATCGCCTTCGCGTCCCTGCACACAGGACTCATCGCGATGATTCCAAACCTTGCCCCGGTGCTTATGATAGGCGGCGTGATGGGCTATACCCACATGTCGCTTGACATGATAACGATGACGGTTATGCCGATGATTCTGGGAATCGCCGTTGACGACACGATACACTTTACCAACCACATCAAGTACTTCTACGAGAAGGGGCTGGGCTACAAGGACGCGGTGCTGGCAAGCTACCGGGAAATAGGCAAGACGATGGGCATGACGACGGTAATCCTCTGCTCAATCTTCTTGATTCTGGCATTCAGCCCCATGGCATGTATAGGTCGTCTGGGCTGGCTTTCCATCATCGGACTGGGAAGCGCTCTGGTCGCCGACTACACTCTCACCCCGGTTCTGGTTTACCTGACCAAGCCCTTTGGCAAGGACGGCAAGGCGACTGTAAACGCCGAAAATAAGTAAGCATAACGCAATCCCAAACAGGCTCGAAAAAACTGAAGTTTTTCGAGCTTTCCACAAGAAAATATCCGTCACTTTATAAGTCACGGAATGTTTTATCAATAGATTATTTTGGAGGAATTAAAATGAAAGCAGTGAATTTATTGAAAGGATTTCCCAAGGCACTGGCGATTGTCGCCTTGTGCGCATCGTCCTCAGCCTTGTTTGCCCAGGAGCTGACAGGCTACGACATAGCAAAGAAGGCCGATGAGCTGCCTGACGGCAAGACTTCCGCATACACGGCGACGATGACATTGCTCAACAAGAAGGGAAGCAAGCGCGTCCGCCAGATTATCATGCGCAGCAAGGACTTTGGTGATGTCAAGAAGTCAGTCCTCTCGTTCACCCAGCCCAAGGACGTGTCGGGAGTCTCATACCTTATGTTTGACTATGATGAAGCTGACAAGGACACCGACAGCTGGCTCTATATGCCCGCCATGAAGAAAGTCCGCCGCATCTCAGGCTCTTCCAAGGGAGATGACTTCATGGGAACAGACTTCACCTACGAGGACATGGAAGGAACTGACCTGGAGAAATACAGCTACAAGCTTTTGGGCGAAGAGAACGTAGAAAGCGAGCCGTGCTGGAAGGTGGAATGTGTTTCACTTGACAAGGACAAGAAGAACCCCCGCCGCATAGTCTGGTTCTCCAAGAACAGCTATGTGACATACAAGGCCGAGATGTACGACAGGCAGGACAAGCTCCAGCGCACACTCACCTGCACGAACATAAAGCAGATTGACGGCTACTGGACGACAGGCAAGATGGTCATCGCCAACGTGCAGACAGGAAGCAGCACCACGCTTGAGATGACCGACATAAGCTACGACCAGCCCATCGCCGACAACATCTTCACAGTCGCCGCGTTGGAAAAAGGCAAGGTCAAATAAAAGGACATATCTAAATACAACAAGCCCCTCTGGAGGCAAGCCCCCTGGGGGAATCAGTCATAGACATATTCCCCCAGGAGGCAAAATCAGGGACGAGCCTTAATCGGCAGACCTGACGATAAAGCTCTCGCTTACACCTTCGAGCATCTTCTTTCTGAGCCGCTTTGTTCCGCCAGAGCATTTAGTTCTAAGTACAAACACGTACCTACCCTCCCCAATGTCGGAAGGAAGCGTGAACATCAGCTTCTTGGGATGGTTGTACAGGAAAACCGAAATTTTCTTCCATCTGATTTCGTCCTGAGAATAGCTTCCGTCCTCCATAACAGGCGCAAGCCACAGCCCGCTTTCCTCCCCACCAATACGCAAACCGTCGCCTTCCACCAAGACTGAGGCTCCGGCGGTAATAGCTCCGTCACAAGCCGCCCTGGACGCATCGGTAATCTGCCCGAATTCCACGACAGGCTGCGCAAGGCTTGTGTCAGCGATTTCGACCTTGGAGACCGCGCTCAAAAGAGACACATCAGGTGAAAAGCGGACAGTCAAAGGCAGCTTGTCACCGGGATTGTTTGCAAATCCAACAGGCGCAATGTAGAAGGTTCCAAGAGCACCAAACCGGACGGCATAGCCAGAAGCCAGCACATCAAGCAGAACCTTGGTGTAAGCGGTCATAACATCGGTAATGCGACCTGTCTTCATGTCAGGAAGCTCTTGGGCCATGCGGTCAAGAACGTTCTGGTTTGAGAAGGTAAAGCGCGGTACCCTGCCGTAGTAGCAGTTCTCGCGCTGCCCCGAAGCAGACAATGAATTCTCATGCAACTTAAGAATCACATGACCCGAAGCTCCGTCACGAAGATTGATGAAGCTGTTGTCCTCGCCCAAAAGCTTGGATCCTTTTTTTGAAAGATTTGACATAATTTCTCCTCGCCAGAGCAGCCCCTTTCACAAGCTGCCCGGCTTTTTTAGTTTTGATAAGGACAATATATGCCAAAAGAATGCGGGCTGTTTGTAGAATTTTGTCTACAAAAACAGTGGATTGTCCGCGTCGCGGATACAGGACTGTCAGCGTCGCGTACACTGGACTGTCAGCACCACGTACACTGGACTGTCAGCGTCACGTACACAGGACTGTCTGCGATTCGTCTGTCGCAGTGGCCGCCCTGCGTATTAGAGGAAAGGCACGAGGTACAGGGGAATGCAGGTCGTCGGCCCGTCTTTCCTAATGTTCTTCGTATATGCCAGATATCTGTCTTGGATGCGTGAAGAGAATTTTTCTGTGAAGAGGTCAAGGGATTTGTGCTTGTGGTAGTCGCCGGACTTTACCTCTATCGGGCATAATTTATTTTTGCGGAATATGATGAAGTCAACCTCGTAATTATGATTTGAGGAACTGCTCCTGAATGTGTGATAATAAAGCCCATCACCTTTTGCCGACAGCATCTGGGCGATTGCGTTTTCATACACATAGCCTAGGTTTGCAGGAAGCATACGACCGCCTGAGTTTGATTTCCATTTTTGAAAATCATCATAAATCTTTCTCCTAAAAGGCTTCATAAGCTCATTATAAAAATCCCCATAGAAAAAACAGCCGCACCTAAAAGAACTTCCGCCGGAATATGAAGTCCTGCCACGAGTTTTCGTATCATAGAGATGCTTAAATTCCTTTTACGGGCGAAAACTTCGGAAACTCTGGATTTGCTTCCGAGATACGCCACCATATCTTCGTTCGTAAGGCCTTCCTGCTCCATTCTGAATTTTATCGCAGAAACAGGGTCAGGAGCTTCTATCGGGAAATGCTCCTTTTCGTACAATTCAACGAGAGCTGACAACAGCTCCAGTTCTTCCGCTTCGGGGCTCCCTTCTTCCGCGTCAAAAAGCAGTTCAATCCGTTTGAGGGCTTCATTGTAATCTTTTTCTGTTTTTATGAGCTTGTTGTACGACATTACACTTCCTCCGCATTGATTTTATCATACTCAGAATGAGTTCCAACGAATCGAATGAACACCGTTTTTGACGCATAATTAATGCGGACAATCAGACGGTGCTTGTTGCCGCAAATATTGAAAACAACGCGATTTCCTTTTAAAAAACTTGCCGAGTGATATTTCTCTTTTATGTCGGCTGGCGCTGCCCACATTGCCTTTTGAGCTTCGCAGAACCACGCTTTCAGAGGCTGTTCCGTTTCCGGGACTTTCTGCCAGTAGTCGCTCAAAGTTTTTCGTGAAATCACGTGCATACCTGCATTATAATTCCCATTTTGGTAACTGTCAAGTGAATGTCTTTTTACTCCAGCAGCTTGCCCCCGTATTTGCTCTGGAAAGAAGCCCGCCCTTGTGCTAGAATGGGGGCATGGAGTACACAAACTTGCGGGAAGAAGCACTCAAGAGCGCGGTACAGCAGGACTATTTCAAGGCATACAAGTACACCCAGCTGGGCAACATCGATTTCGTCATCGCCAAGCACGAGAGCGACAAGGGGCAGTGGACATTCGCAGAGATGGAGGAAGGCGAGCTAAAGTCCGTCCTCTGGGCGGAGGCCAAGCAGGGAACCAGCCACGACATATACGAGTCCTTCGTGCAGCTGATTCTCACGATTGGCAAGGAGCGGACATTTGAAAAATACCTGCCGCCAAAGTACATCGGTGCATTCGACGCGGAAAAGTTCGCCTTCATAGAATACCACAGTTTACAGGAGGTCTTTTACCAGAACGACTTCAACTGGAACGTCACGCCTTCCAACCACGAGAGCAAGGAATTCCACCAACTGCACCAGCTGTGCGAGAACCTGCTGCATGAAAACTCCATCCTTTTCCATTATAGCACACAAAGCCAGGAGCTGAGGGAGTTTATACGGACAAACTTCAAGGCAGACAAAGACGTATCCGAGAAAATCTCCGTCACCAAGAACAACTTCACCTTTGTGTTCCAGAAGTGGAGCGACAGCGTAAAGCCCACAATCAGCGTGGACTGGGACAAGGCAAAGCAGGCTGGCATCATCGCCGCAGACTTCTTTCTTGCCGACCTGCTTTCAAGTCCGATGTATTGGGGGAAAACTGGCAGAACGAATACTATATCTGGGACTGCTGCGCGGGAACCGGCAACCTCCTGAACGGGCTGACCAACTACCGGAATGTCTTTGCCTCCACGCTGGACAAGCAGGATGTGGACGTGATGAAAGACCGCATCGCGGGCGGCTGGAGCATGTTCGAGAACCACGTGTTCCAGTTTGACTTTCTGAACGATGACTTTGACAAATGCCCAGAGGAACTAAGGGAAATCCTCGCCGACGAGGAGAAGCGGCGCAGGCTCGTCATATACATCAACCCTCCGTATGCGGAAGGTGATAGAAGAATTGGTGAAGGAAGAAGTGGTGTCGCGGTATCAAGGATTCAAGAAAAGTATTCTAATGAAATGGGATATGCAAAGAGAGAGTTATTCGTTCAGTTTCTCACACGAATAAATATCGAGATACATGACTGCATGATAGGAATCTTCTCAACGTTGACACATCTGCAAGGATCAAAATTTTTTGCAATCCGAAATAGTTTTAAGGCAAAACTAAAAAAGATTTTTCTAGTTCCTGCTAATACCTTTGACAATGTAAAAGGTGATTT
>JAFTEK010000282.1 GCA_017453705.1 Treponema sp. | reverse complement strand
TCATTGAAATCCCAATAAGGACTAATGCGGACAAAAGGCTCCTTCTTGTAATCTGTCCAACCTGCCTTGTAGACATAGAATGTATCTTTTGCAAAGCCAGCAGTGTCCACCTGACCAAAGTATGAGTTCTTGGTCTGATAGGGAGTCGGCTCTCCTATATAGTCCCAGCCAGTCCAGATGAACTGTCCGAGAGTATACGGGCGGTCACGGTAAGCCGTCACAACAAAAGAACTGTTTGCAGCACCCCAGTTTGTCGTGCAGTTGCCCAATGTGGAGCATTGCAAGTCCTCGTGGGTAAGCAAGCGGCGGGAAAGAGGGAAATGATATACCCCCCTACTCTGCACTGTGGAAGAAGTCTCGCTGCCGTAAATTTTCCAGTCGGGATATTTGGTATGATGCCCCTCAAACAGACGCTCCAGATAATTGTATCCCGCAGCATCCAAGAATTTCGCACACTCCTGCGCACCTTCCCCGGCCATGAAGTTGGAGCCAATCGTGACAGCGGCATTCCCGTCAGGATCCCAGCGTCTGACCTGCTTTTTTAGCTCCTGGGTCAGGGATGGGCCAGTCGGCTGATGAGTATCGTAAATCTCATTGCCTAGGCTCCACATGAATACAGATGGGTGGTTGCGAGCCTGGCGAACCCATGACGCTACATCCCTCTCGTGCCAGTCGTCAAAGTATGCGGCATAGTCATAAGCGGTCTTATGCATCTGCCACATATCAAATCCCTCGCTGTCCACAAGAAAGCCCATCTCATCCATCAAGCTCAGATATGCAGGCGGAACAGGATTGTGCGATGTACGGACTGCGTTGCATCCCATCCGCTTCATAATAAGAGCCTTGCGTCTGACGGCCTCGATGTCAAAGGCCGCTCCGAGTGCTCCAAGGTCGTGATGGCCGCATACCCCGTTGATTTTAAATGGCTTTCCATTAAGCAAGAGTCCTTTGTCAGCATCCATCACAACATCCCTGAATCCGATATCCTGTGATATGCTGTCCATATTTTCGCCGTCTTTGACCAGACGCACGGTCAGAGTGTATAAGCTTGGAGAATCCGGTTCCCACTCACAAACATTACCTACATCGAATTCGATGGTATTTCTCAGTATGGCATAACCAGAGACTCCGCTTACTGATTGCATGTAATCGGAAAGCTCTTTCCCATAGACAGGTATTATTCCCCCCTGCCCCACGGATGCATCCCATATCTCTTTGCCGCTGCACTTCTCTTGCAAGCTGTAGCTCAATGTATAGTTTGCTGGAAGCTGGCTGGAAGAAAACCCGTTTTCCACTGCGATTTCACAGGAGACCGCACCTCTGTATGAGCTTCCCTTTATTTTTTTTGCACTGAAGTATATACCGTCGTTTACCAGGAAAGGCAGAGAACTTTGCTCAAGATATACATCGCGGTATATCCCCGCCCCTGAGTACCAGCGGGTATTAGGGGACTGGTAGACGCAAATCAGCTCCAACAGATTATCGCCTTCTTTGACAAAAGGAGTTATATCCGCCTCAAACGCACTATATCCGTATTTCCACTCAAAGGCCTTTTTCCCATTTACCCAGATAGCGCAGTTCATGTATACGCCTTCAAATCTTATGGCAGTCCTTTCCGCCAAATCCTCAAGCGTGAACTGCTTGCGGTAGAATCCGACAGAGTTCTCGTACAGGTCGCCAACCTGACAAATCATGTAGTCATGCGGCAGACGGACAGGGGTATAGTCCAGTTCTGCGGACTTGGGATAAAAATCGTCTGGTCTGTAAAAGATGGGAGAACCATCTCCTCCGGTCTTGTTCTCGATGTGGAGCTTGGCGAACTGCCAGTCAGAGTTAAATAGCGTCCTCATAATCATCTATATGCTGCTAAGCATCATGCTGCTAAGCATCATGCTGCTAAGCATTTTCCTGACAAGTGCCGCGCTCAGGTTTGCCGCAGCCTCCTCGTTGAACGAATATGTATTCTCGCCGGTGTCATCTGCCATGTCGCTCATGCAACGGATAATGACAAAAGGAATCTTGTTCAGATAACAGGCATGTGCAATGGCTGCCCCTTCCATTTCCACACAGGCCGGATCACAGCAATCTTTTATCTGCTCTTTAATAACCTTGTCACTGATAAACTGGTCTCCCGATGCAATGCGGCCAGTTATAAGCTTGTGACCTTGTGCCTCCGGGAGTAAAGAAAATGCTTTCTGTGCAGCCTGAATCATTGTCTTGTCAGCGAGAAAGTCCGAGCACTCCATCTGAGGAACCTCTGTTTTCTTGTATCCGAATCCGGTTGCATCCATGTCATGATAAAGTGCGTCAGTAGAAGCCACAAAGTCCAGCACCCTAAGCCCCTTTGCCATTGCACCCGCGATTCCTGTATTTATGACGCAAGTTACCCCAAACTGCAGGGCCAGCCTCTGTGCGCAGAGGGCGGCATTCACCTTGCCCACACCTGAGCGGACTATTACAACGCTAACACCGTCAAGGGTTCCTTCAAAAAAGGTCAAATTTCCCAATACGCTTTCTTTAGTGTCCAAAAGGAATGAGCGGAGAGCTTTTACTTCCACTTCCATCGCACCGATTATACCTATTTTTTTTTCTGGCATAGAATGTTCTCCTTATTTTTTTGCTAACTTGTCCAGCTGCTTCTTGAACATACGCTTGTCATCCTCGCTGCTCTCACGGTAAAATATTGCGATGTTCCCGATTATCCTTACCAGCGTGGAATCCGTGGCCTGAGCCAGACCTGTAGCCAGCTCCCTTTTTTCTTCCTTATACTCGTTGAATTTCAGCTTAACAAGCTCATGGCTTTCAAGTTGCCGGGAAAGCATCGCGGAAACTCCGTCCGTCGCCCCCTCCTGTCCGACTATAACGAGGGGTGAAAGGGGATGGGCTGCCTTTTCCAGCAGCTTCCTCTGCTTGCTGTTCAAATCTATCATAGAACTGATGTTAGCATAAAAACAAGAGATTGGCTATATGTGCGGAGACAGACCGAATTCGCAGACAGAAGCCAGGCGGAGCAGCGGATTGAGCGGGAATGGCGTACGGCCTTTTTACGCGCGTGAGAAAGAAACGGAACACAAAAAGGCCGCTATGACCGGGGGCTTATTCCGCTTCGGAAATAGCTATGTTGAAATTCTGCAAAAGGGATATGAAGTTATAGAGCTTCTTGTATACTTCCACGCCCATCTGCTTGAGTTTGCCTTCCGCGAACCTATCCAAATCCTTCCAGTTTCGTATGATGCTTGGGTTTGGCTTTACGAAATCCTCCAGCAGCATCTTGAGGTTCTTGTCAAATATGATGATGTTCTGCTTGGCAGAACCCAGAATCTGCGCGGCTTCGTTGTTTGCGTCCCCCAGGGTCATCTCCATGATGTTGCGGGTTTCCCTGTCCCTGTCCAGCCTGGGCATGAGGGTACGCAGCTTGTTGCCGTATTTTCCTGATTCAGCAAGAGATTCATCAAGGGTTGTTATCTTGGAAGACAGCTCCATAAGCTGGTGGGAAGACTCGCTCATCGGCTGTGACATAGACTGGCTGGACCACTCACCACGGATAACCAGTATGTCGGAAAGTTCCCGGACTTCCTTTTTTACGTAGTTAAGCAAAAAGTGCTTAAGGTAAGAGAGGGGAGCCGCATACAAAAGACCTGTCAGGTTCTTGTTAAGGAAAGTCTGGCTCACGGTATCGTTGTAGTTCTTGAGGGGCTCTATGTCCGTATTGCCGAACAGCTGGCTCAGGAGGTTATCCACCTTGCCTGCCGTCTGACGCTCCTTCAATGTGCTTAAAACGTCATCGACCGTCTTGCGGGTCTGAGAAATGTACTCATCGAGTATATGGTAGTCCTCGCCCTTGATGACTTCCTTGTATGCAGGGTTGTCTGTGATAAGCTGAACCATCATCTCCAGTATGCCCTGCTCACGGATGTAGCGCAGACGCTGGAGGACTTTCTTCCATGTGCTTAGGGTTATAGGCTCAACACCCTTTAGGGTCTTTATCAGCTTGAACACATCGTCCCAATCATCGGTGGGGAGCGGCCAAGCAACCGACACAAAGTTCTTTATGTCTTCAACAACGTAAGAGCCGGCAATCTGCTGGAACTTTGGCGCCGCGTTGAAGTTGCGCTCCTTCATTGAGCTGTCAAACTTCTTGAGCAAGAAGAAGAAATCGTACTGGGTAAAGTTCTTAAAGAGGAGCAGCTTTGTATACAGATTGTCCGTCTTGAGTATTTTGTCGTTGGTGAACTCTGAGTTGAACTTTTCGAGCTGCCCCTTTGTTTCCTCAACAAGCTGCTGCAGGGGAACATTGGCACCCCTCTTGTTCAGCTCCTCCTCGGAAAGGGCTTCGGCAAGCTTCTTCTGCTCCTCGGAGAGCGAGAGGTCTATGACGATACGTTTTAGAGAATTAGGGTTCGTGTTTGCAAACATCAGCTGGGCTGGCGAAACGGCCTTGTATATCTCATAGAAGAACTTTGCAAAAGTCGGATCCACCTCATGGGATGAGGGCTTGTAGAAATGGTACTTGGTCTTAGAGAGGTTTTTCGCTATCCTCTTGAGCATCTTGCGCTGGATGGCATTGTCATCCCCTCCAGAAAACAGGGACGCGAGAATGCTTTGAAAAATGTTGCCACTAGCCATAACCGATACTATACGAAATATACGGCTTTTAGTCAATCTTTTGGCGGCGGTTCGCCAGCCTGATCCGCCACGGCGGGTCAGCTGCCGCGATTCGTATAGGCCAGGTTCGCCAGTGCCAGTGAGCCGCCATCCAGCTTCGCCACGGCAGGTAAGCTGCCGGACAGTTTTACCCCTGATTACTCCCTGTAAACCAGATGAACCCGGCCGGCCGCAAAGCCGTAGTTCTCAAACGCCCATCGGTTCAGCTCCTGTCCCGCATCCTGGAACGCCGAAGCCCCATTTGAGCGGATGTAGGATGCAAGGTCGCCTTCAATCTGCCTTACCGAGTCCCGCTCCGCAAGACCTGTGATGTAGGGTGCTACACGGGGGAGCGACTGCTGCATGATGTAGGCCATAAGCTCGTTGCGCATCAGGTAGTCGTCATTCCTGTCGTAGTTAAGCCCCGGTTGGGTCTCCCAGAAAACCTTGATGAACTCCAGGCTCTTCCTGTCAAAGCCGTCGTAGACCGTATCCACTTCACTGCGGAATTCGGGGGAAGTAAAATAGATGCCATGCCAGCTCTCATGGGCCAGGAACTGCCAGCGCAGGTTTTCCGAGGATTCGCGTGAGAAGGATATTACAGCCCCCTCCCCCTCTGCGTAAGTTCCGTTCCCGGCATCAACTATAACTCCATTTGCCAGCAGAATGTCGCGCAAGAGGTATTCCTTGGAGTTGAGAGTGACTTCCTGCAGGGATGCCGCAGTAAAAAAGGCGGCCAGGTCTTTCGCCTTGTAGTCGTGGGCGTTGTAACCGTGGTGGGTCTGTACAAAGCTGTCGCTGACAAGTGTTCCCCGATATCCCACTTTTTCTGCGAAATAGGCAAGGCGGGTCAGGAAATCAGACTGGATTTTGTAGCTGGCAAAGTCAATGAACAGGACATGTGGAACTTCCTCCCACTCAAACAGCTCGTAATCCCGTTCCCTCCAGTTATCTTGGGGCCAGTTCAATATCAGTCCCAGGTCAGTCACAAGCGGGTAGAGGACCCCTCCCATGTTTCTTTTTTCAAGCTTGGGTTCGTTTGCCTGCAGCAAGATGGCTTGAATCTGGTCTATAGAGCCAAAATCTATCTTTGCATATGGCTTGGTAAAGGCCGCAAGCTGCAGGCTCACCGTGTTGAATTTCTTGCTTCTCCTTATCGTGACTTCATCGTTCCCGTAACGGGCATAGAGTTTTTTCTGGTCATTCCATGTGCCTATGTCATCCGTGGGAGTCATTTTTATCGTAATCCTGGGCAGAAGGGTTGAATTGAAAAGTCTCTCCACATTCGTAAAGTCGGCATAAACACCATCCAATATCTCTATCGTGCCACCCTTGTCGCTGAATGCATAGAGGGGAACGGAACTGGAAAAATCCCAGCCCACCATCACGCCGGAAAAGACGACTTTCTCTATCTGGCAGGGGTGGCTTGAGTGCAGGAAGAAGCCAGCGGGAACCACCCCGTCCTGGCCAACGCTGATGGATATGCGGAATGAGGATATGCCAGTCCTGTCAAACATGAGGTAATCACCTGAGACAAAGTTGTTACTCGGCGCAACGGACTCTCCAGCGGAGGATGACTTGTCATACAGGAAACCAAATTGAAAGGGGAGTGTTTTTGCCGTCTGGTCATAGCTGCCACCAATCGTCTTTATCGTGGCTACCAAGGAAATGCCGCCATTGGCCTTTACCTCCTGTCTCAGGTGCAGCTTCTGGTTGGTCGTAAAACGGTAATATAAGGAAGAATTTTTTTCAGGCTTGGTAATCTTGCCCTTGGCTGACTGCGAGTTCATCGCCACGAATCGCTCCCCGTTCAACCCCAGCGGGGACGAAGATGCAATGAACTTGTCGGTTATGAAAAAGCTCGCCCCCAGAAAGAGAATGCAGGAGAGAGCCAAAAAGAGAGCCTCTAGAATCCTACGGTTCATACTACAAAATACTAGAGTTTTTTGTTTTTTTTGTCTACACTGTGGCAAATGCAATCCTTTATACCACAAAAGGACACAGCCCTTGTCTTGTCCAAGGCGGCCAGGTCTTTTATTACTTCATGCAATTATTCCCTGGCTAAAGAGGGACTCTCTTTTCTGGTTCCCCAGTTTCCGCTCTATGCCTTTGCAGACAAACTCCCGGCCAGTGACTTTGTTTCCTGCCGGATAGACATGCCGCAGGGGGACGGACGGTCGTTTTTCTTTCCTGTCAGTTTATATCCTATGGAGGGATGGCAGGAAATATCCCTTAAAATCGTTTTTGCAAAGATGCAGGAACAAACCGAAATACATTCCGTTTTGGAAAATTACCCAAAAGACTTTGAGAATATGGAAAAATTCCCAATATATCCCCGCGTTTTTCGCACCGCAAGGATAGAATTCAGCGGGAATTCATGGGAAATCTGGGATGAGCGCTGGATAAAGCTGAAATAGCCCTATTTCATCACTTTTTCACCGCGATCCATAGCGGTGAGGCCTGACTTGAGCAGCTCCAGAATTCCGTAAGGCTCCAGCAGGCGGATAAGGGAAGAAATCTTGTCCTCGCTGCCTGTCGCCTCGACGATAAGCGATTCGGCCGCCACGTCAACGATATGGGCACGGAATATGTTGCACGTCTCCAGGATAACAGATCGGTTTGTCCCTCCGGCTTTTACCTTTATAAGGGCCATCTCCCTCTGGCAGGTCTCCGATGGCAGGCAGTGCTCTATGGAAATGACCTCCACAAGCTTGGACAGCTGTTTTTCTATCTGCTCAAGGATGTATTCGTCCCCCCTGACAACGATTGTCATGCGGGATTTCTCCGGGTCAGAGGTCTCACAGACGGTCAGCGAGTCAATGTTGTAGCCACGGCGACTGAAAAGACCGGACACGCGGCTAAGGACACCGGCATGGTTTTCCACAAGGACGGACAGGACATATTTCTTTTCCATATAAAAAGCACCTCAGATTGTTTTATATCATTTTACCATTAGGGCAGGGAAAGTCAAGGGGAAGGCAGCAGGGGGACAGGGCAGTCCCGCGAGCGGGACTGGACGGTTCCATGTATGGGACTGGACGGTTCCATGTATGGGACTGGACGGTTCCATGGATGGGACTGGGCGGTT
>JAFTEK010000281.1 GCA_017453705.1 Treponema sp. | reverse complement strand
CATAGACTCGAAGGCAATCTCTAGAAACGGGGCTTGCCCAGTTTTTAGAGATGCCCTTTCTTCTATAATATGTTTTAATATATTTTATCTGTCAAGTGCCAGGCACGTGAAAAGCAGATGGCGGTAACAAGGCCGCGGCCGCTAGCTGGTCGCTATCTCCTCTTCCTCTTCTTCCATGATATACTTGTAGAAGAAAGAGACAAAGAAGGTCGTGCAGTCCGGCACGTGAACTGCCCACTCCACGCCGACAGTCTTTATTCCAAGGCCGTCCTGTATGGGAACCATGACATCTTTCATACCGCGCATGATGTCCTTGGCCTCGCTGTCCTCCGGCTCGCCCTTGCTCCAGTCTGAGTCGGCCAGGGTCGCCAGCGAGCGGTATACATAAGGGCTGTCAGCGAACCAGTCTATGTCCCTCTTGCGGAGCTGGAATTTTATCTTTACGTCCCAGTCGTCCCTCTTGAGCATCTCGTTCGGGTAGTCCACGTGGATGTTCATCTCCGTGTAATCAAGCTCATCGTTGAAGAAGCGGCCTAGCTGCTCGCCCAGCCTGTATGAGATGGTGACGTTCTCCTTCTCGCCTGTTATGAAGTTCTCCGAGTCCTGCAGGCCCCGTTCGTATTTTTCCCTGAGCGTCATAGAAACCCCTTTGCGAATACTACATCAATATTTTTCTATAATAACAGCATAAGGGGTGATTGTCAATTTGCATTTTGGCGGGGTTCGCGGCGGAGGCACACGATAGCCCTGTCTGGTGTCACAGGGCTTCCCTGTCGGGAAGCCTGTGAGTTTCCGCTGCGCAGAAACTCACGATAGCTCTGTCTGGTGTCAGTGCTTCCCTGTCGGGAAGCCAGGGAGGTGGCTGGCTGCTGCTCTGTTGGCATTTCTTTTGGAAAATAGCTCTGATAAGGTTTGTTTGACTGATTGATAACAAAAAAGGCAAAAAAACTCTTGTCCTTTGTCCGATTCTGATATAAGATAGAAGGATAAAGAAAGGTCGGAAGTTTTTTTAAGGAGCTTATATGGCAAAGAAAGAGTTGGATCGTTTTGACACCCATGCCAAGCGTGACGTGCAGATTCGTACCAAGCTTTTGTTCTATGTGGGGCTTGCAATCATTGTCTGCTGTGCCGGTGTGGCAACCCTGTCCATCACTGTTTTTAACAGGGGCTACATGGAAGAAGTCCAGAATGAGATGGTCTATACGATGGAAGGCTGCAACATGATGCTTGACGAGCACAAGGGCGAGGGCAGGGAGATTGCCAGCCTGGCGGCGGGGGATCTTGCGGTTGTGGACTATTATGCACGTAACGACAGGACTTCTCTTGCCATCTATGCCAACAACGTTGACAGCGGCTCTTCAATAGATGTCTTCTGCTTTGTCGATGCCAAGGGCAGCATAATAGCAAGCTCTGATTCCGAATTCCCCGTGGGCACATCGCTTTCAGGCGTTTACGCGGTTTCAAATGCCATCAAGGGCTCTGCGATGTACAGCTGTGAGCCGGCCGGCGGCAGCAAGTACGCGGTGGTCTGTTCCGCCCCTGTCATGCTGAATGGCTCCGTCGTGGGGGCTTCCGTCGCGGTGTTTGACATTGCCAGCGAGGACGATGAAGACTTCTTGATGCGCATAAAGGGCAGCTACCACGTTGAGTGCACGGTGTTTTCCCAGGACACCCGCATGGGGACTACCCTCCGCAACGAGAAAGGCGAGTCCCTTGCCGGAACCAAGCTCAACAACAAGGAGATAACAGACAAGGTTTTAGGCAAGGGCGTTGAGTACAAGGGACGCAACACCATACAGGGAACTGACTATATCACGGTCTACTGCCCGATAAAGAGGGGTGACGGCTCCGTGAACGGAATGCTTTTTGTCGCCAAGAGCATAGCCACCGTTGATGCCATACGCAACAGGAGCGTGGTGACTATAGTTCCTGTCACGATTTTCCTTGCCATTATTGTTATGCTGATTGTAGGGCGGTTCATCTTCTGGCTCATGTGGCGTATCAATAACGTGACCAAGGTTTGTAAGGAGCTTTCCGCAGGAGATGCAGACCTTACCAAGCGCGTCAAGCTGCTTGTCCGTGATGAGATTGGAGACCTCATCATCCACTTTGACCTGTTCTGTGACAAGCTGCAAACCATCGTCCGCGAGGTCAAGGAGTCCAAGGGGGTCCTTGAGTCCACCGGAAACGACTTGTCAGCCAGCACCGAGGACACCGCGAGCGCGATTACCCAGATTATCGCCAACATAGACGCTATTTCCGGCCAGATTAACAACCAGTCCGTATCCGTTGACCAGACCGCAGAGGCTGTTGACGAGATTGCGGATAACATCTCTTCTTTGGACACCATGATTGAGAGCCAGTCCGCGGGTGTCGCCCAGGCTTCGTCCGCCGTCGAGGAGATGATAGGCAACATCGCCAGCGTAAACAAGTCCGTTGACAAGATGGCCTTCTCCTTCTCCGGCCTTGAGAGCGATGCAAAGACCGGCTTTGCCAAGCAGCAGGACGTGAACGAGAGGATCAAGCAGATTGAGGAGCAGTCCCAGATGCTGCAGGAAGCAAACCTGGCCATCTCCAGCATAGCGGAGCAGACAAACCTTCTGGCTATGAACGCCGCTATCGAGGCTGCCCATGCAGGCGAGGCAGGAAAGGGCTTCTCTGTCGTCGCCGACGAAATCCGTAAGCTGTCCGAGACTTCCAGCCAGCAGTCCAAGACGATTGGAGACCAGCTCAAGAAGATTCAGGATTCCATTGCCGAGGTTGTCACGGCCTCGCAGGAGACCAGCGCGGCATTTAACTCCGTGTCCAGCAAGATTCAGGAGACTGATGAGCTTGTCATCCAGATTAAGGCCGCGATGGAAGAGCAGAACTCCGGTTCCCGCCAGATAAGCCAGGCTCTCAAGGGGATGAACGATTCCACCGTGGAAGTCCAGAAGTCTTCCAAGATGATGAGCCAGATGCGTGACAAGATTACCCGCGAGATGTCAAACCTCAAGGATGTCGCCACCAGCATGAGGGACGGCATGGAAGAGATGGGACATGGAGCGCGCAAGATTAACGAGACAGGTACTGCCCTCGGTGATATCTCCAAGCAGGTTCAGGATTCCATCTCCAAGATTGGAAGCCAGATTGACCTTCTTAAGGTGTGATAGGGCAGTCTTGATTTGATTGTAGGTTG
>JAFTEK010000280.1 GCA_017453705.1 Treponema sp. | reverse complement strand
TTAGCCCCTATCAGCACGGAGAGGTCTATGTTACCGAGGATGGGGCGGAGACTGACCTTGACCTGGGGAACTTCAGCCGCTTCACCAGCGTCAATCTTACGAATGAAAACTGCATATCGATTGGAAAGGTCTACGAGAATGTCATCAGGAACGAGAGGGCGGGGCGATACAACGGGCGTACTGTCCAGGTCATTCCCCATATAACCGACGAGATAAAAAGATGTATCCGCCACCTTGGTGAGAAGTCCAAGGCCGATGTCGTTGTCGTCGAGATAGGCGGGACTGTGGGCGACATAGAGGCGGTTCCCTACCTGGAGGCTGCAAGGCAGCTGGTTAGGGAGCTTGGCAGGAGCAACGCAATCAGCGTGCACCTGACTTTTATTCCTGTAATCACAGGTGGCGAGCTTAAGTCCAAGCCTACCCAACATTCCGTCAAGCAGCTGCAGGAAGTCGGAATTCAGCCTGACATCCTGCTGTGCCGCTGCGAGGCTCCGGTAGACGAGTCGCTCAAGAAGAAGATAGCCCTTTTCTGCAATGTATCCCAGGATGCGGTTTTTGTCTCCCCTGACGTTGAGAAGTCCATTTATGAGCTGCCCCAGGTATTCCATAGCCAGGGGCTGGATAAACTTATCCTTGACAAGCTTTCACTGGGAAACAGGACGACCGATATAAGGCAATGGACATCCTTCATTGACAAGCTCCGGCACCCTTCAAAACAGGTCTGCATCGGTATGGTGGGCAAAAAGGATTATCTGGACAACTGCTACAAGTCCGTGCAGGAGTCTCTTTTCCATGCATCCGTTACAGGCAACGACGCGGAGATAAAGATACGCAAGATAGATGCCGAGACCTTGGAGAACGCGAATACTGATGACGTGTCCTCGTTCTTTGAGGGGGTGGACGGCATAGTTGTTCCTGGCAACTATGGTCAGAGGGGTTTCCTGGGGCTTCTTGCCACCGTGCGATATGCCCGGAGGAACAGGATTCCATACCTGGGCATCGACCTGGGTATGCAGCTTATGGCCATAAACACGGCACGTGATTTGTGTGGCTGGGAGGATGCGGACACAACGGAGTTCATACAGAATTCCAAGCACCCTGTCATCAGCCTGCCGGAAGAGCAGTCGGAGCCGTCTTCCCACGTGATGAAGCTGGGGGCCAGCTCCATCAGTATACGCAAGAACACCAAGCTTTATTCTATATATAACTCCGATGAGATAACCGAGCGGCACAGATCCAAGTACAGCTTTGACCGGCGGTATACCAAGGATATGGAGGATCACGGACTTATCATATCCGCATATTCTTCAGAGGACTCACAGGTGGAATCATTTGAGTGGGCCGATCATCCTTGGGGAATCGGAGTCCAGTATCACCCTGAGTTCGTGAGCCGGCCTACAAAACCGCATCCACTTTTTGATTCCTTCATACAGGCTGCTATCGCCAACAGGGAGAAAGATGGAAGCCTTTTTAGCTAGGGCAGCTGTCTTTTTCTCATTGGCTTTTCTCGCGTCTTGCTCATTGAACTATGAGCAGAATGCCGCCGTGGAATCCCAGGCTCCTGAGTTTACGCTCAGGAAGGCCTCTTTTTTCCGTTATGAGGATAATGCCATCTCCTTCGCCTTGGATTCTCCCCGCATTGAGCAGTTCTCCTCGCCCCCTGTCACTTATGTGGAGGACGCGGATTTTTCTTCATATTCCAGTGATGGGGATATGGAGGCAAAAGGTCGTTGCTCCCTGCTTGGAATTGAAAGGCAGGGTGGGGCGTCTACCCTCAGCCTGTACGGAACAGTCGTCATGGAGCGGTCTGATGACGGAATGACACTGGAAGGGGAAGCTATAAAATGGAATACCGGAACCGGCAGGGTTGCCTCCCCGCTGTCTTCTGTGACGACTTTGACCAGGGGAGGGCTTGTGCTGGAAGGGAAGGGCTTTTCTGCCAAGGAGAAAGGCCGTGAGTTCAGCTTTGACTCAGAGGTGTCAGGCTTTATCATTACGGACGATGAAGGGGAGGTTTCCGGGCAATGAGAGCGAATCTATCTCTTTTTTCATTGTTTTTTCTTTTTGCTTTTACCGCGGCCGCTGAGACCGTGATGTTTCGTTCGGACAGCATGACGGGCAGCTCCGGCAGTGGCGGTGACTTTGCCAGGCTGACAGGAAATGCCAGCATAACGACGGAGCGGGTGGAGATTTTCGCGGACAGCATAGAGCTTTCTGGCAAGGACTACCGTTACATAAAGGCCACAGGTAATGTCAGCGGTACGAATATAAAGGAAAAAATTGATTTTACCTGTGCGGAGATGACTTATGACAGGGAGCTGAAGGTCTCCAGTATGCATGATACCGTCCACCTTGTGGACAGGGCCAACGGCACGGTTGCCAACGCGCAGCTTATGGAGTATGACGAGAATACCGGGGCGGTTGTCATGCAGATTTCAGTCGCGATGCAGCAGAAGGATAACGTTTGCACGGCTTCCTATGCCATATACAACACGCAGACCCGGAAGCTCTTCTTGAGCGGGAACCCGCAGATTGTACAGGGGGCGGACACATTCAGGGCGCAGGAAATAGTGTTGGATTTGGATACGAACGAAGTCACCTTGGACGGACGTGTGCGCGGGGCAGTGAAAAGGAACGATGAGTGACAAAAACAATATGGCTGATACCCATAGGCTAGAGATAAGCAGCTTGTACAAGTCCTTTGGCAGGAAGGAAGTCGTCAAGGGTGTAGGCTTTTCTATGTCCACAGGGGAAGTCCTGGGGCTTTTGGGGCCGAACGGTTCCGGGAAAACCACTACATTCTATATGATAGTGGGATTCTATAAACCGACACGTGGCAATGTCATTCTGGACGGTGAGGACATAACAAGGTTTCCGATGTACAAAAGGGCATCCCTCGGCATTTCATACCTGCCCCAGGAGCCGTCCGTGTTCCGTAAGCTTACGGTTGAGGAGAACATCTGGGCAATTCTTGAGACCCGTAAGGATTTGACAAAGCAGCAGCGCAAGGACAGGCTTGAGGAGCTTATAGAAGAGTTCTCCATCGGACACATCCGCAGGCAGATGGCATTCACCCTCTCAGGCGGTGAG
>JAFTEK010000279.1 GCA_017453705.1 Treponema sp. | reverse complement strand
GCTGGTGCAGACCACGCTGTCCATAGGGGCGAACACCCCTTCGACCATCATCCGGGAAACGTCCAGCGGAGTTGCCGTGAAGCTCGCGAAATATGTCGGTTTTTCTCCCGCTTTCCTGGCTGGCAGTCTTTCCTTCTGGAAATAGAACACCGTGCCGGGATGCTCGTCCCACTCGCAAAAGTTCTTTAAAAGCAGGATGTAGTCCTCAAGCCTGCGCAGCACGGCCTTTGTCTCCCATACGGCCGGAATATCCGCGTCGTCCTCGCTCAGGTTCTCGATTGTCTCGCGCAAGAGGCCGGTAAGTTCCCCGATGGACTGTCTGAGCGCGTTTATGGGGGGGAAAAGGGGGGCAAGATCCGGGACTGTTGACTCCGACAGCCTTATGGAATATCCTCCCTCCAGCAGCGCAAGGGCTGTTTCATCCAGGGCATCCATCCTGTCCGTCATGCTCTTGACCTCTGCCGCGGCTTTTGCGATGAAGGAGTCATCGTTTGTCAAAAGGGATACGGTCATGAGAAGGCCCGCCTTGCTGCCTTTCTTTGCCCTGTATAGTATCTTAAGCTGCTTCTTGAGCCTGAAGCCGGTAAGGGACTCGGAGAAGAAGCTTGTCGCGCTGTCCTCTATTCCGTGCGCCTCATCGAACACTATCCGCCTGTATGGGGGGAGCACGGCCGTGTCTTCGTAGCCGCCACCGTTCATGCGGCTCTCTATGTCCGCGAAGAGCAGGTGGTGGTTCACGACAATCAGCAGGGCATCCGCTGCTTCCTTTCTTACTTTCATCACGAAGCAGTCCTCGCGGTACGGACATTTGCCCCCCATGCAGGCATCGCTCTCGCTGTTTATCCTGGACCAGACGTTTTCGCTCGGCGAGAAGCTTATGTCACTGCGGCTGCCGGTTGAGCTGCTTTTCGCCCAGGATGCTATGGAGTCAAACGCGGCCTGGTCTTCGTTGAAAAGCTCCCTCTCCTCGCCGGCTTCTGCCAGCCTCCTTTGGCATACGTAGTTCTGCCTGCCTTTTAGCAGGATGTACTTTATTTTTTTGCCTATGATTTTCTGCGCGGCAGGTATGTCTTTTTCTACCAGCTGCTGCTGGAGGTTTATGGTTCCCGTGGATATTATCACCCGCTCTTTGTTTGCCAGTGCCCACAGGATTGAAGGTATGAGGTATGCGTAGCTCTTGCCGACCCCTGTTCCTGCCTCAAATACGCCGACTTTGTTGGCGTTGAAGGATTCTGCTATTGCCTTGAGCAGTTTAATCTGGCTGGGTCTCTCTTCGTATGACTTTGATTTCTTTGCAAGCGGGCCGTCCTTGGATATATAGCTGGCGGCTTGCTCTGGATCCAGTCGGACGACTTTTTTTGCTTTTACAGGCTCGACCACAACGTATACATCGCTTATGTCGTTGTCCACGATGTAAAAGCCAAGGGAGCTGTCTGTAGCCCCCTCTGCTACGGCTTGGTCGGCATCGCTTGGAGCAAGGTTCCCTGACGGATGGTTGTGTATCAGGACATGGCCTGCCCTCGCCGTGCTGCGGTTGACTATGACTGAGTTCTCGTTGCCCCGCGAGCCGACCTGGACGGATGTGACTATGCCGTCCTCGTCTATCCTGCCCGCCCAGAAGACCTCGTTGCCACAGGCATCCTCGACATCCTGCCGCATGGACTCTATGACAGCGGCCTTGAACCTTCTGGAAGTGTCCATACAGCGGATTGCCTGTGCCTATTTCCTGCCGAAGATGGACTTGAGCGTGGAAATAAGCCCCTTCTTCTTTTCCTGCTTCTTTGCAGAGGAAACCTGGCTCTTCCTGCCGGAAGATTTCTGGCTGGCCTTTTTGGAGGATATGCTCCTTGCGTTGGATTTTGAGGACTTGGGGCTTTCGCCGCTAGCCTTGCCCTTCCTTCTTTTCTTGGAGCCTCCCTTGTTCGCCCTGGCTTTCTCTGATGAAGGCTCGAATGTTGAAGTGGATGCAAACTTTTCCCTGTACTTTTTCATCCTCTCCTCGGAAGTCATCGTTGCAAGCTCTGCCTCTTCCTCTGCGGAGAACACGCGCCTGTCACGCCTGTATTCGGACTTGGCTTCCTCGTTGCGGCTTGAGTACCGCCCCCTTCCTCGGCCTCGGCTCTCTAGCCTGCCTGAAGGCCTTCCCTCATCGCCCCTCTTGGAGTCCCGCTCTCCGGAACGACTCCTTCTGCGCCCGCGCCCGCTGCGCTCGTATTCAGCCTGCCTTCTCCTGCCGAACTCGCTCGTGTCGTTGTACTCCTCGTGGTAGTTTTCCGTGCGGATGTACATGCCCGCGGACTTGTCCTCCGCGTACATCTCCTCGACCGCCACCTGGGAGGGGATTTCTTTTCCTACATAGCGCTCTATCGCAGGAAGGTTGTAAACGTCCTGCTCTGAGCAGAAGGTGTAGGCCTTGCCGGATTTGCCCGCCCTGGCCGTGCGGCCTATGCGGTGCACGTAGTTCTCTGACTCGTTCGGAAGGTCGTAGTTTATGACCATCGCAAGGTCGTTAACATCGATTCCTCGCGCCGCGACATCGGTTGCGACCAGGCACTTGACCTTGCCGGCCTTGAAGTCGTCCATTATCTTGAGGCGGATCTTCTGGGGCAGGTCGCCTATGATGAACTGGCTTTCTATCCCGTTGACGACAAGCCTCTTGGAGATGACCTCGCAGCTGCGCTTGGTGTTGCAGAAGATTATAAGGCTCTCAGGCTGTTCCTTTTGGATTATCCCCAGGAGCAGGCGCATCTTCTCCTTGCTGGAGACGTGGATAAGCTCCTGGTCAATCTCGTCAACAGTTATGTTCTCGACGTTTATCGTTATCTCAGCCGGGTTGCGGGTATACTCCCAGGCCAGGTTCTTGACGTATGAGTTGAGCGTGGCCGACAGTAGCATGGTCTGCCTCTTCTCTGACGGGGGAAGGACCTTGAGCAGGCGGCGCAGGTCGGGGTAGAAGCCCATGTCAAACATCCTGTCTGCCTCGTCAATCACCAGGAAGGAAACGCCGTCAAGGGCCAGCTGGCCGCCTTCGTTGAGGTCTATGACGCGGCCGGGGGTTCCTATTATTATGTCAACGCCGCCTTTTATCGCGGAAATCTGCTTGTCATAGCCCACGCCGCCGTAGAAGCTGGCTGATTTTAGCTGTGTGCCGGAGCTGAGCTTGACGGCTTCCTCCTCCACCTGGACGGCAAGCTCCCTGGTGGGAACCATAATCAGTGCCTTGCGTCCTGCGACGTCCTGTCTTGAAAGAAGCTCCTGTATTATGGAAACCAGATATGCGGCTGTTTTTCCTGTTCCAGTCTGGGACTGGACATACAAATCCCTCCCTTCCAGGGAGTTCTGGAGCACCTGCTCCTGCACGGGCGTGCAGTCAACGTAGCCCGCTCCTTCGAGTCCCTTCAACAGTCTTTCGTCAAGGGAGAATTCTGTAAATTTCATTCGCTGTTCCTGTGTATATATATTGGGCCGCCTGATGCGGTTAAAGTTTTCCTGTAAAACCACCGATATTATAACGCTTTTTCCAATCGATGTATAGGGTAAAAGCTGGAAGGCACTTTCAAAAGCCTGCGGCAACACTTGCCGGGGCTTTTGAAGCAGGCCTAGGGAAACACTGAATAATCCGAATGCGGATTATTCAGTGTGAACTCAGAAATTCGCAAAGTTTCGAAACACACAGGGTTACGAAACTTTGACGGGAAACGCTGATTTATGTCTCCAATATTAATCAGCGTTTCCCTAGTGCTAGGATTCAATGCCCAGGGCGATACAGGCTTCCCTTGCGACGGCCTGCTGCGCGGCCTTCTTTGTCTTGCCCTTCGCAGGCCCGTAGCTCGTGTCGGCGAACATCACCTTCATGTAGAATGTCTTGTCGTGTTCCGGCCCTGTCACCTTGACAAGCTCATATTTGGGGCACAGCTTGTGTTTTTTCTGGTAAAACTCCTGGAGGATTGTCTTGTAGTCCTTGTTGCCCCTGTCAGCCTGAACCTTGCGTATCTCAGGCACTATCAGCCGTTCCACGAGCTGGGCCGCGTCGTCAAATCCTGAGTCCAGGTACAGCGCGCCAATGACGGCTTCCACCGCGTCTGCGAGGATGGCTTTCTTTGTTCTCCCGCCGGTCATCTCCTCGCCTTTGCCCAGTATAAGGTATCGGTCTATGTGCATCTTCTCCAGCGCGATGGGGGCCAGGGTCTGCTCGCTTACGACGTTTGCCTTTATGCGGGCGAGGTCTCCTTCAGGGTTGTCCATCATGTCCTCGTACAGGAATGATGCGACGGCAAGCCCCAGCACGCTGTCCCCCAGGAATTCCAGCCTCTCATTGTTGTAATGCCTGTGCTCTTCATTTTCATTTGAAAAAGACCTGTGATGGAATGCAAGATCCAGCATGTTCAGGTTTTTAAAATGCAAATCAAGAGTTCGGCAAAATTCCTCAAGCTCTTTCCGCCTTTCCTTGCCAAGAGCCTTGCTCTCATAGATTTTATCCCTGATGTTCAAAGCCTACCTCTAAATGTCCCGCGATTTAAAACGAAAAAGCACGGAGGACACGCCAAAGGCGGCATATCATCACCGTGCTTTCCAATTCAAGGGCGCGAATCCAGATTACTGGTGCGTCTTGATGTAATTGTATGCGTCCTTGACGCTCTCAAACTCGTTGGCGACATCATCCGGAATCTTGACTCCGGTGTCTTCCTCGATGGCGTAAACCAACTCGTAGGTATCCAGGCTGTCAGCACCGAGGTCTCCACGGAAGGTGGCGTCAGGTGTTACTTTGGATGCGTCAATCTCAAGCTTGTCAGCTATGATTCCCTGCATCTTCTTGAACAATTCATCGTTTGCGATTTCTGCACTGTCTGCCATTGTCAACTCCTAGCTTATTTATAGTTTATAGCGATTATTTTGCCTCAGGTGTAATCACCTGACGACCGTTGTAAAAACCACACTTCGGGCAAACGTGATGCTGCAGAATAAGGTTGCCACAGTTACCGCACTCTACGAGGTGCGGAGCCTTAAGCTTCATATTTACAGTCTGTCTGCCTTTTGTCACTGCCTTTGAAGTTTTCGATCTAGGTACTGCCATATATAAACCTCACTAATAATATGAACTACGCTAATATTTTCACAATACTACAACAAATTTCTTGATTTTGTCAATATTGACGGCAGCCATTTCAGTCTTTTTATTCGGGGGGCAGGACCATTCTTACCTTTTTTCTGCTTCTTTCTTTCTTTTTGACCGATATTCCGTAGCCTGACAGGATTTTGCGCACTGCGAAGTCCAGCTCCGTCCTCTGCGGGTTCATGGGCAAAATGAAATTCCGGCATCTGGACCAGGTGGTTTTGTACAGCTCGGCCGCGGATGTCCCGTTTTCCTTCTCTTTTTCCCAATCAGTCAGACCGGATACAAAGTCCCTCAGGACAAAGCTCAGCCTCTCTCCCAGCCGGCTGTCCGGGTTTTTCTGGACGAACATATCCAGCTCCTTCAGGCTGGCGAAATAGGCCTTGGAATACTTCCTGTCCTCAAGCATAAGGTTCATCGCCGATGGCTGCAGGTATGCGTACAGGTCGGTGTCCACGGCCTTGCTTATGATGTCGTATGAATGTCCGCCGTTTATTATCTTGAGGATTTCCTCTGTAAGCCTAGACGGAGAAATAGGGGAGAGCAGCTGGGCTGATCTTCGGATTTTCCTCCTGAGCATGAAGGGCAGCTTGCAGCCGGTTGTGGCCCCATATTTTACCGCGCGGAGCATACGAACCGGATCCTCTATGAAAATCCTGTCAAGCGGAATTACGGGGCGTATGATGCCTTTCTTGATGTCTTTGACCCCCCCAACGTAGTCTATGACCTGTTCCTTGATGGGGTCATAGTAGAGGGCGTTGAGGGTAAAGTCCCTTCTCTGCACGTCTTCGTCCATCGTGCCGAAGGCATTCCCGACGGAGCCTTCCTCTATGGAGCGGAATGTTGATACCTCAAATATTTTTTCCCCGAAGAAAATATGGACAAGGCGGAACCTTTTTCCGATTATGCGGGAATTGCGGAAAATCTTCTTTATGCGGCTGGGGGTGGCATCAGTAACTATGTCAAAGTCTTTTGGCTTCCTGCCCACCATAAGATCCCTGACAGCCCCGCCGACGATGTATGCGGCAAAACCTGAATCCCGTAGCCTTGTGACTACGAATACCGCGTCCGGATCCAGGGAACCAGGTGCTATGTTGTGTTCTTTCTTTGTGTAAATGATGGCCTTTTCTACGGGTTTTCCGTTAGAATCGGTGGAATATCGAATAAGCACAATGGGTTTATTTTAATAAGAGTTTAGGAATAGGTCAAGGTGTAGTCCGACAGCCTGCGCCGCCCCATTTTGTCCCCTTGACAAAAGGCGGCATTCCGCTTAGTCATTACTATAATGAAAAAGGAATTCGTTCGATTGAAGGAAACCGGCAGCGGCATCAAGGCGTTTGCTGACAAATTGGAGACCTTAATCTGTCTTGTAGCCTTGATTATCGCGGCTTATCTTTTAATGGACGATATGTCTGTTCGTAAAACAATAAGAGCTGGCAATCGTATTGTTGAAAAGCTTGAATCCTATTACCACGAAAATTCTACGTATCCTGATCCCGAAAGGTCTTTTGCTGATATCGGCCTTGTTCCAGCCCCAGGTTTGGGCGGGGCAGCGGCAGAGCTGGCGGGAAGTACATTCTTCTATAGTGGCGGAGGCGAATATTTTACCTTGCTCACTGCGAATTCCTTTGACGAGTCTTTTGAATACTCCTCTTATTCAGGAGGATGGATTTCTCTGCCTTTTTATAAGTCAGGGGAGAACATGTATCCTCTTGTAGCTTGGAGAAGGTACGTGTTGTTCATCGTTGCAGGTATATGCTTGCTGAAGCTCTGTAGAAAATGGATGTGTAAAATACTAAAGACATGCCTGGGCGATTAGCAACTGCCTTGCTTGACAGCGGCTTGCATTGGGGCTAGTCTTAGCTCATGCGTACATACAGGAATGTTTTCAAAGAGATAGGCAAGAGCGATGCGGAGATAGACAAAAAGCTGGAGGATGCCATCAGGGAATTCTTCCACGGAGAGGACAGTTTTTACCATGAGACGGATGATGGTATGGGCTACCTTGAGGACACGGGGAACCATGACGCCAGGACCGAGGGGATGTCCTATGGCATGATGATGTGCGTCCAGATGGACATGAAGGAAGAGTTTGACCGTATCTGGAAGTGGGCAAAAAAATACATGTATATGGAAGACGGCGAGAACGAGGGCTATTTTGCCTGGTCCTGCGGTACGGACGGCAAGAAGAACTCCTTCGGGCCTGCTCCTGACGGTGAGGAGTTTTTTGCCATGTCCCTCTTTTTTGCTTCCCACAGGTGGGGCAGCGCGGATGGCATATTTGACTACGACTCCCAGGCCAGGGCCATCCTAAGGGCCTGCCTGCACAAGGGTGAGTCCGGCCGCCCCGGAAAGGCCATGTGGAACAGGGATAACGCCCTTGTCCTTTTTGTGCCGGGAAGCCCTTTCTCTGACCCTTCCTACCACCTGCCGCATTTCTACGAGCTTTTTGCGGAATGGGCGGACGAAGACGACAGGCCTTTCTGGAAGAAGGCAGCCGCCGCAAGCCGTGATTATCTGGTGACGGCCTGCCACGGCAGGACGGGACTGAGCAGCGAGTATGCCAACTTTGACGGCTCTCCCGTTGACAAAGAGCTTCCGTGGGGGAATTTCGGGAGTTTTTTCAGCGATGCATACAGGACTGCCGCCAATATAGCTCTTGATGCCGAGTGGTTCGGGGATGACAGGGGGCAGCTGGACGTTCCCTTGCGCATGATGCGTTTCTTCGGAACGGAACTTGAGGCCGTCCGCTGTGCCTACAAGATTGACGGGACTCCCCTTGACAGGACTGTTCTGCATCCGCTGGGGCTTCTTTCCACTATTGCGCAGGGTGCATTGGCTGTTCCTTATGCTTCGGAAGGCTTCGGGATTGCAAGTAGATGGGTGGAATCCTTTTGGAGGCAGCCTCTCAGGAAGGGGGAAAGGCGATATTACGATAACTGCCTGTATATATTTGCGCTGCTGGCCCTGTCCGGCCGCTACAGGATCTGGTAAGGAGCCTGCTGCAAAAGTACGCCCCTATTGCATACCGCTCATAATCCGGCCGTCTATGTCAGCCTTGTACTCTGCCTCGTGAGCCTGCCATTCTTCCAGGTCCGTGTTCCAGCTGCGGTATGCCTTCTCGCCCCTGTGGTCTGGGAGTGAGTAAGTCTCCTCCAGGTATCCGGCTACACGTGCGGTGACTTTCTCCGCCCCGTATATGTTGAAATGGGCGGGATCCCAGTAGTCGCGATCTACGTCCAGGGCGAACGAGTCCCATTCCGCGCAGAAATTCTTGAAGTCAAAGCCCGCTTCCTGCACGGTTTTGCCTATGTAGTTTGCATTTGCCAGTGCGTCCGGGTATTTGTATGTGTCGGCGAATGGATAGTAGATGAACAGCACCTGGCAGTCCAGCCTGGAGCACTTTTCAAGCAGGCTTTTTAGGTATGAATCCAGGTCTTCCTCTAGCCCCTTGACTTGTGCGGTCTGCCGAGGGGGGGCGACCCTGCCCCATATCATGGCGTTGTAGCCCCTGTCCACGTTGGGGATCCTGCAGAACAGGTTTTGAGGTGACAGGTCATTGCCGTGCCATTTTATCAGGTCAATAAAGTATGTCAGCGGGCTTTCCGTAACATCACCAGCCTTCATCACCTCGTTCTTGATAAGAAGGAATCGGTTTAGCGAATAACGGAAGCCGTCCGTGTTGTAGCGCGTGTAGCTGTCGCCTATGTTTCCGATGCGTTCGCCTGT
>JAFTEK010000278.1 GCA_017453705.1 Treponema sp. | reverse complement strand
ATATGCCAGTGGCCATGGCGGGGAGGCAATACCCGTTCCCATTCCGAACACGGAAGTCAAGCTCCCCTGCGCCGATGATACTCCTAACGGGGGAAAGTAGGTGGCCGCCGGCTTTTTTTTGTCCTCCGGAGGAGGAAAAAAAGTGATCGGGGTGGAGAAAGCCGCCGATGCTTTTCTTTTGTCCTAAGGGCGGTGCCCTTGGGTTCTTTTTTTTATGGGATGCCCCAGACTCCCTTTCTTCTTCCGAGGAAAGTCCCCTGACTCCCATATTGATACAGGGGAGTTCCCCTGTACCCCTGCGTTCTGGGGGCGGACACCCACGTTCTTCCCTGTTGGGAAGCCTACGAGCTTCCACTATGCGGAAACTCAGAAATAACGTAATTTTAAATAACCGCCCCATGCCTTCCGTTGTTTATTTTATAATATGAATCAAGAACTTGTATTACGGAAAAAAGACAATGCCAATCAGGGTATCTTGGTTGATCCGGATGAAATCCTTCACACCGCAATGGAGTTCCAGCAGCTCCTGATGTTCTATGAGAGCGGAATCAAACAGATTAAGACCAAGTTTGAAATCATCGAAGACGAGTTTGAGAGTACCCATTCCCGCAATCCTATAAGTACCATCACCAGTCGTGTGAAAGATCCAATGAGCATCGTTGAAAAACTCCAGCGCAAGGGTCTTGGGGTCACGATGGACAATATGGTGAGCAAGCTGTATGACATTGCGGGAATCCGTGTGACTTGTCCGTTTATAAGTGACGTATACCGTGTGATGCAGATGCTTCTTCAGCAGGAGGACATTGTTCTTGTTGAGATGAAGGACTATATCCGCCACCCAAAGAAGACAGGCTATCGTAGCTTGCATGTCATTGTCAAAGTAACGGTCTACTTTAGCGACCAGAAGCGGGAGATACCTGTGGAGATTCAGATACGCACCATCGCCATGGATTTCTGGGCCAGTCTGGAGCACCAGCTTCATTACAAGAAGGATTTTGCCATTCAGCCGGGTATTGACGAGGAACTCAAGTCCATCGCTGATGTGATTGCTTGCACAGACCAGAGGATGCAGAAACTTGCCAAGAACATTCCGGGCTTTGTGGACTACAGCCAGGAAGGGCAGGTTCAGCCCTGCAATTATTAGTTGCGATTATTGATATTGGTGGTGTCAGACGATGGAAGAGCGTTTTTCCCGACTGGAGCTTTTGCTTGGCGGCTCTGCCTTGTCCCGGCTTGCCGCAGCTCGTGTCGCCGTGTTCGGCATAGGGGGCGTGGGCGGCTATGTGTGCGAGGCTCTGGCAAGAAGCGGGGTGGGGCATTTCCTGCTTGTTGACAACGATGTTGTTAGCCTTTCCAACATAAACCGCCAGATTATCGCAACAGAACGAACCCTTGGGCTGTACAAGGTTGATGTCATGGCAGAACGGATACAGGACATAAATCCTGCTGCCTGCGTGGATGTTCGCAAGGAGTTCTTCCGTGAAGAGAACAAGGAAACGTTTGACCTGGCCTCCTGTGATTACGTTGTGGATGCCATAGACAGCGTTTCCTCCAAGATTGCCTTGGTTTTGCTTGCGCAGTCGCTGGGTGTTCCCATAATCAGCTCGATGGGGGCGGGCAACAAGCTGGAGGCCAACAGATTTAAGGTCGCTGACATATATGCCACGTCCGTCTGCCCCCTTGCCCGCGTGATGAGGCAGCGGCTCAAGAAAGCTGGGGTGCAGTCGCTGAAGGTCGTGTATTCGGATGAGCCGCCTCTCTCCATCTCTGCTCATACTGCCCCTGCTGACGGGGCAAAAGTTGTTCCAGGCAGTACGGCATTTGTTCCACCGGCGGCAGGGCTTCTTATTGCGGGGGAGGTGGTAAAGGATTTAGGGAAACGCTGATGAGCCGACATGCTCAACTGCATTCTTAAAGAAATATGAGATCGTATCTCGTCTTGTTGCATGAGGATTTCTGCTGTTTTCATAATCCAGAACATAAGATGTCACCAAATCAAGTTTCTTTTCACGAATCAAATGCTGAACAAACAATTTTGCCTGGGACTCAAGCGAAATTCTGAGATAACTCTGGTCATCATAAGGTCTGTTATAGCAACAGTAGGACTCCCTTAGTCCGGGCAGTACCTGGCTCTGCTTGTGTCGGTCTCGAACACGTCCACGGCATACAGGTAGGCTGACCCGTCCGTGCGGTCGCCCCTGCCCAGGGCGGGCAGCTGCCTGATGATTCCATCGTAGATGTACATGGCAATACGTTCCGCGCTGGGGTTCTGTGCAAAAAAGTCAAAGTCGTTGAGATTCCTGTGATCCAGCTCCTCGCACACGGTGCGGAGGGCTTTTTTTAGCTCGGAGAAGTCCAGCAGCATACCGCCTGAGTCCAGCTGGCTGCCCCTTGCATGGGCGTAGACCTTGTAGTTGTGGCCGTGCAGCCTCTCGCACTTGCCGTGGTAGTCCTGCAAAAAATGTGCCGCGCTGAAGGCGGCCTGTACCCTGACTTCAAACATGATAGCAATCATACCAGTAAGGCGGTTTTTTCGCAATCGGCGGTTTGGCAATCGCGATTTTGCAAACACTGCTTTCGCAATTGCCGGGAATCTTCTTTTATGCCAGCTGTGTAACCACCGACTACTTCTACAAACAGTATCTTTTTGCTATAATAGACTTGTTCGGAAACTTAGGGAAACACTGATTAATACAGGAAACATTAATCAGCTTTCTGAACAGGTCTAATGCGGGTACGATGGTGTCTGACAGAGCCTCCGGACGAATTGCTTTTTGGGAGACAGGGATGAAGAATATTTCCGACCTTATGGGAATCAGGGAAGGGGTGCGCGTTGTGGATGCGACCCTGCGCGACGGCGGCTTGGTGAACGACTTCCGCTTTACTGATGAGTTTGTGCAGAAGCTCTACCGGACTAACATAGAAGCCGGGGTTGACTGCATGGAAGTAGGATACAAGGCCTCCAAGAAGCTGTTTGACGTGGACAAGTTTGGCAAGTGGAAGTTCTGCGATGACGATGCGGTGGCGCAGGTTCTGGGCGACAATGCGGACGGCAAGATCAAGCTTGCGGCAATGGCGGATGTTGGGCGCTGCGACTACAAGGATGACATCATTGACAAGGCCAACAGCCCGCTGGACGTGATACGGGTCGCCTGTTACGTGAACCAGATTGCGGGCGCGATAGACATGATAGAGGATGCCAAGAAGAAGGGCTACACGGTCACTTGCAACATAATGGCCATTTCGACCGCCCAGGAGGGCGACGTCAGGGTTGCCTTGGAGATGCTGGGACATTCTCCTGTGGACGTGATATACATCGTGGACAGTTTTGGCTCCCTTTTCCCTGAGCAGATAGCCCGCATAACCGCCCTGTACAAGGAATATGCCGACAAATACGGCAAGAAGCTGGGTATTCATGCCCACAACAACCAGCAGCTGGCCTTTGCCAACACGATAGAAGCCTTGGGCGACGGTGTGGACTGGCTGGACGGCACTTACTCCGGGATGGGGCGGGGAGCCGGCAACTGTTACATCGAGAGCCTTTTGGGGCTGCTCCGTAACCCAAAATACAGCATCTATCCTGCCATAAAGTTTGTGGAGGATGAAATTCCGTCCCTGCGCAAGGCTGGGGCTGTATGGGGCTGGGACTTGCAGTATCTGGTGACAGGAATCCTGAACCAGCATCCGCGTGCGGCGATAGCTTTTACCAAGGACAAGAGGAAGGACTACTCCGAGTTCTACAAGGATATGCTGTCCCAGGACTAGGGGGCGGAAAGCAGTAGACACTGCCCTGCAACGAGTGTGTGACAGAGATGTAGGGGAATGTGCGGCACTACGACGAAGGCTCTAAATGAGAGCAGAGCTTGATTTTTCCGGTTGTCCGTGATACTATTCCTTACACTACAAAATTGCGATTACACGATATTTGTAGTGTAAGGAGATGCCATGAATTCCGCAGTCATACAGTCTGTGTTTGCTGATGAGCTGGAACGGAACAAGCGTCTCATTGCCCGTTACTCAGAAGAAGCTGCAGGACTTCCCAAAGGTTCGGTTTTTCTCCGTAAGATAGGCAACCAGCAGTATTATTATCTGAATTTCAGGGACGGTAAAAAAGTCGTCTCACAATTTCTGGGAAAAGAGAACTCCTTCGACATAGAAAAACTTCAGGAACAGCTCGAACGGCGCAAGGAGCTAACAGCACTCTTGAAAAAGCTGGAGTCCGAGCAGAAAGAACTTGAGAAAGAGCTTGCCAAATGACAAGAGAACAGGAGACTGCGTTCTGGAACACAATACAGGCATTTAAGGAACTCGGCATTTTGTCAAACATAATGATAATCGGCAGCTGGGCAGAGTACTTTTATACCGACCTGTTCAAGACGGATTTTTACCCGAACATCAGGACTCGCGATGTGGATTTCTTTTACCGGAATATAAACATACCGAAAGAAAAAGTTCCGCTTGTACGGAGGCTTGAAGAAATCGGATATGTCTATGATGAGGTTGATGGAGTCTCTCGGTTTTATAAGGACGATTTTCTTGAATTGGAATTCTTGACGAGGATTTTAGGGGCTGGAACAGAAGGCAAAGTACAAATTAAACCGTTGGGAATCACATCTGAGGGGCTGAGGGTAATCAACATTCTTTCCAACTTTGCGTGTATTGTTCCAAAAAGGCTTGCTGATGGTATTGAGTATGAGATTACGGTGCCAGAACCAGCCGTATATGTCATACAGAAGATTCTTACGAATCCAACCCGGCAACCAGAAGAAAAGAAGCTGAAGGTCATTTCTGCTGTGAAGGAACTGCTGTACCATATAAAGAAGGATAGGCGGCATTATGAAAAACTTCTTGAAGTATATGGCACGCTTTCCAAGAAACAGCTGAAAACAATCGAATCCGTTTGCTCGCAGCACGAAATAAAGCTGTTTGACGGACTAATCATATAAGCTCCAGCTTCTCTACCGTCTGCCGCCCCTGCAACGAGTGTGTGACAGAGATGTAGGGGAGTGTGCGGCAGCGAGTCTAAAAAGGGGGCTTGCCCAGTTTTTAGAGATGCCCATTATAACTGTCTGCCTTTCGGATTGTTTCCGATAATATGAAGGTGAAATCTTGTTTTTTTATGGCAGGTCTGCTGCTGTCTGCCCTTGTGCTTGTCGGCGGAGCGGCGGCCCAGGTGCCAAACCAGTCACAGCAGCTCCGCATACAGATTTGGTCTGAGCTGGATCCTTTTCCCGGTTCTTTTGGAGATGAGGACTGGGAAGCTGAGGTGGATGAGGATGAGTCCAGCCCGAAATCCGCAGCTAATCCCACGGTTCAACAGGAATCCGCATCTGCTGACAAGTCGGAGGCGGAAAGGCGCGAGGATACACGGGTTAAGCTCTATTCCTTTGCCATAGGCCGTGCCAAGGAGCTGACACCTTTCTTTTTGTCCGGGATGCTGTCAGGATGGTCCTTTGAATACACGCCTTATGACAAGGGGCGGGGAGTAGAGGAATTCTTTGAGTTTGGGGAGATAAATCCCTTTGACTGGGATATGAATTCTATAGAGT
>JAFTEK010000277.1 GCA_017453705.1 Treponema sp. | reverse complement strand
CTCGGCTTTCATGAACATGCTCAAGAAAGAGGAGAACCAGAAGTACCGCGACACGGTTAAGAACACGATAAAATTTGACCCGCAGGTTCTTAAACGATTCGTCAACTTCATGAACAACCCCGACGAGGAGACAGCCGTAGCCCAGTTTGGCAAGGGTGACAAATACTTTGGTGTATGTACCCTCATGGTGACAATGCCGGGACTTCCGATGTTCGGTCACGGACAGATAGAAGGATTCGAGGAGAAGTACGGCATGGAATACACCCGCGCCTACCGTGACGAGGTGCAGGACGAGGGGCTTGTCCACCGGCACTGGACGGACATCTTCCCTCTCATGCACCGACGCTACCTTTTCTCCGGCGTGGACAACTTCCTTTTCTACGACGTGTGGGACAACGGCCACGTCAACGAGAATATATTCGCCTACTCCAACGGCTCCGGCAAGGAGCGCACGATTGTATTCTATAATAATAAGTATGAGCGGGCGCAGGGCTGGATTAAGCAGTCATGCGCTTATGCCGTCAAGACAGGCAGCGGTGACAACGACAAGACCGAGGTTTCCAAGACCCTTTCCGAAGGCCTTTTGCTCAGTCCCGGCTGGAAGAACTACTGCATCTTCCGCGAGCACAAAAACAACCTATGGTATGTGCGCAAGAGCGATGACATCATAAATCAGGGAATGTTCGTCGCCCTCAACGGATTTGAGTATCAGGTTTATCTGGACGTGAAACAGGTCGAGGACACGGTGGAAGGCAAGTACGCCAAGCTCCACGAGCTGCTTAACGGGCGTGGCTGCGAGGATCTAGACGTGGCGTGGGAGGAGTACCGCTACAAAGACCTCTACGCCATGCTGGAGAAATTCGCCACGCCGGACTTCTTGAACGAGATGCACAATCTCTTTGCGACTGACGAGGAGCTTAAGGAAAAGAAAGCCAGACGCCCAGTACTCAAGGAACTTTTTGACTCCGTGAAGGATGCCGCCCTCGCCTACTATGCGAAGGAGGAGGAAGTCGCAAAGGAAGTCGCGGAACTTGATGAAAAGACAAGCAAGACCGCTCCCAGCCAGAAGGAAAAGCGAAACAGCAAGAAGTCCGTCACCGCGACAGCGACAGAGCGATGGACTGCATTCAAGACCCAGATAGAATTCCTTTATGAAAGCTATGCCAAGCAGGAGTCGCCCTTTGAGCAGGAGCTTGTCAATGGCCCCAAGGGCTCTGCCAACGCCCCGGACATACTCATGGCATTCGCGATGGTCTCATCAGCGGGAAAGAAGTGCCTGCGCAAGTGGGGATATGCCAGGAAGCTTACCGAATACCTGACACAGGCAGGACTCAAGGCTGACGGCATGAAGGAAACCTTCTTGAACATCTTCGAGCTTATGTCAGTCCGCAGCCTGAATTTCGGAGCTGCCAGCTACCTGAACTCAGCCTACGAGACAGCCAAGGAACTGACTTACGGAGAAAGAGCCTTCTCCCTTACAGGAGCAAATGACTTCAACGGAATCCGCTGGTTCAACAAGGAGAAGATGGATCTGACCCTCTGGTACCTGCTCGCCGCCATCTCCATGTACAGCCCCCGCATAATGCGGAACAACATCTTCAAGCTCTACAAGACCCTCTGCACCGCGCGTGACGGAGCCGAGTACCAGTGCGAGAAGTTCACCGAGGCAATTCGCCCGGCAAAGAAAGAAACGAAGGCAAAGGTAGCCGTAAAGAAGCCTGCAGCCAAAAAGACGGCGGAAAGCACAGTTGCTTCCGACAAAAAGCCTGCAGCAAAGAAAACAACGGCAAAAAAGCCCGCTTCAAAATCAAAGACAAAGAAGGAAATGGAAGAAGCCAGCCTTCGTTCCTGAAATAGTTTGGTAGTCTTAGGGGCAATACCCCTAAGCAGCCGCCGGGAAGAGGTGGAGGGCAGGGAACCGACGCTTCTGTGTAGAGGGTTCCCCCAGAAACTACTTAAGACAGGAGCAACCGTTGTAGTCCAAGTCGGTCAGTATCTCGGTATGGTCTGGAAATACCGCGACGGTATGCTCCTCGTGGCATGACCAGCTGCCATCGGCGGATACGACCGTCCACTCGTCCCCCGGCCCACCGGTTATCACGTCACCGGTTCCCTCGTTAATCATCGGCTCTATGGCAAGCACCATCCCCGCCTGTATCCTGGGATTGGGGCCGCCAGAAGGACAGTTGGGGATGGATGGATCCTCGTGAACTTCCAGCCCCACTCCGTGACCGCAGTATTCTTCCACCACACCATAACCGTTCTGCTCATGGGTAACATGGTAAACTGCTTTTGCTATGTCCTTTATCCTGTTGCCGGGAACACAAGCCATGATTCCTGCCATGAGGCTTTCCCGGGTCACCTGCACAAGCTTGCGGTGCTGGGGTTTGACATTGCCAACCATAACCGTGTGGCTGCTGTCCGAGATGTATCCGTTCAGGTCTATTCCTATATCAAGCGAGACCAAATCCCCGTCTTTGACAATCCTTTTTTTGGAGGGTATGCCATGTATGACTTCCTGGTTTATGCTGATGCAGGCAGCCCCCGGAAAATTCTCCTGCCACCACGCGGGTCTGCCGCCGTGCTTCTTGATGAAATCAACACACCAGTCGTCTATCTGCTTGGTAGTGACCCCGGCCTTCACCTTGGGGATAATCTCATTGAAAAGGTCTGCCAGAAGATGGCAGCTCTCGCGTATTCCGTTTATCTCTTTCTCGTTCTTCAAACGTATCATATAGCAAAGAAACTCCTAAGCAAGTAAGCAATGGGTAATATATACCTTTTTGCTTCTTTATGCAATCACATTAACTACCTGTAATCACAAACCCCGATGCAGAGCTTCGGGGCATGGTGTTCTCTAGCGGTGGTTGCAATCGGGTCTAATTCCCTTTTTCGGCGCAGAACGTTTGCCCTTTGGGCAGGTATTAGACCCTCGGCACGAATAAATCTGCCCCTCTGTCCAAAGAAACCATATTCTGCTATAGTGAAATCATGACGAGCAAGATTTACATCATCGGTCACAGAAACCCGGACACTGACTCCGTGGTGGCGGCAAAAGCTTATGCGGAACTCAAGCACATTCTAGGGCATGACAAGTACGTTGCAGCCAGGGCGGGGCACCTTGCGCCCCAGACCGAGTACATCTTCAAGAGGTTCAAAATAGAGCCGCCTGAGTACATCCCGGACCTTGTTCCCAAGACGGCCTACTACATGAGCGACAAGTTCGTCTCCGTCAGGGAAGACGTATCACTTTGGAAGGCTGTGGACAAAATGATAAGCACAAATGCCGCAGTCCTGCCCATTGTCAACGTGGACGGAACTTTTCAGGGACTGCTCAACTACAACGCATTCGCGCTCAACTCATACAAACTGCTAACTCCAAAGCACGGTGACATTTTCCTGTCAAGCCTCCACTTGATAGAAAAGACCCTCAATGCCACTCCTGTCGTGGAATTTGACCCGGATGATTACTTTAACTGCTCAATAATGATAGGTGATGACGACATCGAGACTTTTGGCAGGCTTTTGGAAGAACACAAGAGCGAGAACATTATAGTCATAACCGGGGACAGGGAGGATCTCCAGCGATTGTGCATTGAGTCTCGTGTAAAAGCCCTGATAATAACCAAAGATTACATAGTAAAAAAAGAGCTTCGCGAGCTGGCAAGAAAAAACCATGTTTCTATTATTTCAGGTCACGACAGCACTGCAACGACAGCAATGCTAATTGAATACTCATCGCCAGTCAGCGCAATGGCTGACAAGGTGAGTAAACCGGTTCTTGCAAGCGACACAGTTCAGCGTATACGCCCCCTCCTGGCTTTAAGCCCATCCCGTTGCCTGCCAGTCGTTGATGACAACTACAAAGTGAGAGGAACAATAAGCGAAAGTGATCTGCTGCATGAAGCCAACATAGAGTTGGTTCTTGTGGATCACAACGAACCGTCACAGGCAGTGGAAGGCATAGAGCACTACGTTATCAGGGAGATAATAGACCACCATAGAATCTCGACATTCAGCACCCGGCAGCCCATCACATTCATCAACAGGCCGGTCGGGTCAACAGCAACCATAATAACAGGACTGTATCACGAAAACCACGTTTCAATCCCCAAGGACATGGCCGCCCTGCTTCTCTGCGGGATACTCAGTGACACACTTATCCTGCAGTCGGCGACAACCACAGAGCTAGACGTACAGACTGCCGAATACCTGTCGAGCATAACTGATCTGGATATAAAGGAGCTTGGCAACGACATTATCCGCTCTGGCAGTCACATAGGCAGCCGGAGCGCGGCCGACATAATCAGCCAGGACATGAAAGAATACAGCGAGGGTAAGCTCAAATATACGGTAAGCCAGATAGAGGTGGACGGAACGCAGGAGCTGCTTGGCCGCAAAGACGAGTTCATGGAGCGTCTTGAGTCCATACGGAGTGGAGGCGGACTTTTGTTCTCGGCCTTGCTCGTGACGGACATCACCAAGCTTTCCAGCCTGATGCTTATTGCTTACGATGCAAAGTTCTCCAGTATGCTTACATTCCCAAGGCAAGAGGACAACGTTTACTACATGAAGGACATAGTTTCCCGCAAAAAACAGCTTATCCCCCTCCTAAGCGAGCTTGTCGCCAAGGTCGAAGGTTAGCCGACAAACCCGCCCCGAAAGCGGGAAACCCTTCCTAGGAAGCCCTACAGCCTGAAAATTTTTGACCGTGTAAGGATTTCGTTAGCTGTATCAGTTATAAGAACATCGTTCTCAAGACGAACACCGCCAAGTTTTGGATCGTACAAGCCTGGCTCCAGCGTGACGATGTTTCCAGGCTCAAAAAGGATGCTCTCATCTGACCTCTTGCTGACAAAAGGTTTCTCGTGTATCTCAAGTCCAGTTCCATGTCCCAGGCCATGAGGCATACTGCGCCCCGCGGCGGCAAAAACCTCGTCAGCTTTTCGGGCAGCGTCAAGAACCTTTCCTCCCGGAATGTAGAGCTTGCGGCACTCAGCAGCAGCCTGCTCCACCAAATCAAGTATTTCCTCCTGTTCATTGGAAAGAGGGCCTCTTGCCATGGTGATAGTGCAGTCGCTGGCATAGCCTTCATAGCACACGCCAAAATCCAGTATGGAAAGCCCCCTAGTCCCCCATGCTCCACCAGTATATCCAGGAAATGCATGGATGGCAAACGATCTGTCAGGTCCTGCCGCCAGGGTGTCAAAACTCGTCCGCTCACAGCCATCCGCCCTAAGCTGCTTTTCTATATACAGAGCGACATCGCTCTCACAGGCAAACTCCCCCGACTGAACTTTCTTCCAGATGAATTCCGTCATAGCATCAGTAATGCGGGCAGCCTGCCTTGTGCAGTGTATTTCATATTCGTCCTTACGAGAACGCAGGGAAAGGACATAGCTGTGAACAGAATCATCCGAGCAGTCCAACTTCCACGCTCCCGGTGAATCTGACAAAGCTTTTGTGTACTTTTGGAAATTACTGTATGAAATTTCAGGCGAGAACGATACGACAGCCCCCGCAGGACAGCAGGCATCCTTTAGCAGGGCAGGGATAGCCTTTTCTGCCGCCCTGTCAAAATTTGTGTATGGAAGAATCTTTCCGATATGCGCCCTCTGTGCCGCCAGGTTTTCATCCCACGGACACAAACACTCATAACCGTCAGCACGCAGGAGCAACAAGGCATCACTTGGATGCCCCGTAAAATAACGGATGGATACATCCCTCCTGTCCTCGCTGTCCTCAAATATGACGGCGGCAAGGGAATGTTCTTTCAAATAAGAGACAAGCTTATCACGCCTTTCCTTGAATATCTTTTCTAGATCAAAAGCCACAGCGCATTTCCTCCGATAAACGATTAAAACAAAAGATTCACTAGGAAAACAGTGAATAATCCGAATACGGATTGTTCAAGGGCATCTCGAAAAACGCGCAAAGCGCAATTTTTCGAGGTTTCCTCAACATTTCCCTAGAAAACCAGAGACATAAGCTCCTCAGCACTGGAAACAGGGATAAACTTAAGCCCTTCCTTGACATGGGCGGGGATGTCCTCAAGATCCCTCTCGTTGGCCTTAGGAATGATTATTGTCTTTATCTTGTTGCGCTTGGCGGCAACTGTCTTTTCCCTAAGCCCCCCTATCGGAAGCACCTGCCCCGTAAGGCTAAGCTCCCCTGTCATGGCCAGGTTAGGCTTTATCTTCTTGCCCCGCAAAAGGGAGACAAAAGTGGTTGCCATGGTGATTCCGGCGGAAGGCCCGTCTTTCTTGGTCGCCCCCTCAGGTATGTGCAGGTGGACACAATTCTCCTCAAACCATTTTCCATCTTTGTAGCCCTTCTCTATCGAATACTGCTTAGCCCAGTTCATGGCAATCTGCGCGCTTTCCTTCATCACATCGCCCATTTGACCTGTCAGCTGCAAGCCACCCTTGCTGGCAGAGAAAGCGATGCTCTCCAAGAGAAGGGTGTCGCCGCCCATACTGGTCCACGCCAAGCCAATCGCCGTACCAGGCACGGAAGCCCTCTTTATCTGGCTCTCGTCAAAGACAGCCTTACCCAGATACTTTCTTACCTCGGCCTCACCTATGATATATGCCTTTCCGGTAAAGGCCGCACGTATTTTCTCGGACTCCTCCTTTGCGAGGACTTCCTTCTTCTTTGCGAGCTCCTCTTCTTTCTCCCGGAGAATCTGCTCGTCCTGCTTTTCCCGCTCCTCCCTCTCCTTGTCTGTCATCTTAGAGGAAGCTTTATGCCCTGCCTCAATTTTCTTCTGCTCCGCCTTGCGATACTCCTCAGCGGTCGGAAGCACAGGCGGAGGATTATCCTTTTCATACTCACAGACCTTCTCATGGATAAGCTTGCGGGAAATCTTGTCTATGCATTTCTCATAATTTCGTACACCCGCCTCACGAGCATACTCTGTCGCTATCAGATACAGGGCTTCCCTGCTGTATTTTATTGAAGACTTCTTAAGACCGTTCTTCTCAAGGTTCTTAGGGATAAGATACTTCTTGGCAATCTCTATCTTCTCCTGATCTATATAGCCAGAAAGCTCTATAATCTCAGCCCTGTCCAGAAGGGGCTGAGGGATAGAATCCAAGGTGTTGGCAGTCAGAATAAAGAAAACATTGCTCAAATCAAATGGAATATCAAGGTAAGAATCGCGGAAATTCGTATTCTGCTCAGGATCCAGCACCTCCAGCAAAGCCGCGGAAGGGTCGCCCTGCGCACTGGCGTTCATCTTGTCAACCTCATCAATCATGAACACCGGAGCCTTAGATTTTGTTATCTTAAGCCCGCTTATTATCTGGCCAGGCATAGAACTAATGTAAGTACGGCGGAAGCCCTTTATCTTGGCCTCATCGTGCTCACCTCCGACGCTAAACCGGAAGAAAGGCTTACGCATCGCCTTTGCGATGGAATGTCCAACGCTCGTCTTACCCACTCCCGGCGGACCCACAAGGATAAGGACAGAACCTTTGCCATCATGCTTTAGCTTGCGAACAGACAAATACTCCAGTATACGCTTCTTGACATCTTCCAGGCCATAGTGGTCACCGTCCAGAATCTTCTTGGCATCCTCCAGACTATAGGTCTCAACAGGGCGGTCGTTCCAAGGGAGGGAACAGACAAGCTCCAAGTAGTTGCGGTATGACATATATTCGGGGTCATGGGGGTCAGTCAGAT
>JAFTEK010000276.1 GCA_017453705.1 Treponema sp. | reverse complement strand
GAGAAAAAACTTTGTCACAGGGCCTGCGGCAAACCTCTTTGTTGAAGGTGCGAAATCCCAGTCACCCCTGCTTGTGCTTGACAGCTTTTGTGGTAGCAACGACTGTACGGAGGCTTTGTTTGCCTTGGCGGAAAGGCAGATTGCTGACGGAAAAAAGCCCTTGGAAGATTATGACGGCCCTGTTTATGCAAGGAAAAGTGAAGCTGAGCTGGTTCTGGAAGCTAAGAAATCGGCCCCATCTAAGCTGTAGAATGTCAGGGCTACTTGAAATATTTATCGTTACTTCATATACTGCAATATAACTAAAGAAACTTTGAAGAGGTGCTACTATGGGCAAGACGATTGCAGAGAAGATTTTTGAATCCCACCTTGTGGATCGGCCTTTCGAGGGAACCAATATACTCAAGCTGGACAGGGTGTTCTGTCATGAGATAACAACTCCGATAGCTATAAACGATCTGGTGGAGAGGGGGATGGATCGCGTCTTTGACAAGACAAAGATTAAGGCTGTCATAGACCATGTGACTCCTGCCAAGGATTCCAAGTGTGCCACCCAGGAAAAGATTCTTCGTGACTGGGCCAGAAGGCACGATATTGAGGACTTTTATGACATAGGGGACAATGGCGTTTGTCATGCGATTTTCCCGGAGAAAGGCTTTGTTAGACCGGGGTTTACCGTCATAATGGGGGACAGCCATACCTGCACGCATGGGGCTTTCGGTGCTTTTGCCGCCGGTGTGGGTACGACTGACCTTGAGGTTGGAATATTGAAGGGTGTCTGCTCTTTCAGGACTCCCAAGACGATAAAGTTTGTCCTGAACGGCAAGCTCAAGAAAGGTGTCTATGCCAAGGACGTGATTCTATTTCTCATCGGACAGATTGGCGTGAATGGTGCGACTAACTGTGTGGCCGAGTTCACAGGCCCTGTAGTGGACAACTTCACGATGGAAGAGAGGATGACTGTCTGCAACATGGCTGTTGAGGCAGGGGCAACCAGCGGAATATGCCTGCCGGATGAAAAGACGGTGGACTACCTCTGGCCCTTTATAAAGGATGAGTTCAAGGACAAAGAGGCCGCCCTTGCCGACTACAGCAAGTGGAGGGATGACCCGGATGCTAAATATGAGAAAGTTCTTACTTTTGACTTGTCAAATCTCGCTCCTGTATGTACAATAAAGTATAAGCCTGACCAGATTAAGCCAATAGCTGAAATGGAAGGAACCAAGGTAGACCAGGTGTATATCGGCAGTTGCACGAACGGGCGGATTTCAGACCTGAGGGTGGCTGCGGAAGTCTTAAAGGGGCATCATCTGGCAAAGGGTGTGAGGGGAATTGTTTCTCCTGCAACGCCCGCTATCTACAGGCAGGCTTTGGACGAGGGGCTGATTGCAACCTTTATGGAGGCGGGCTTCTGCGTTACCAATCCGACCTGTGGTGCGTGTTTGGGCATGAGCAATGGAGTTCTGGCGGAAGGGGAAGTTTGTGCTTCCACAACGAACAGGAACTTCAACGGTCGTATGGGAAAGGGGGGCATGGTTCACCTGATGAGCCCGGCATCAGCGGCGGCGACTGCTATAAAAGGGACTATAACGAATTCACCCCTTTATGAGGGATGAAGATAGCTATTTCTTCAAAAAGTGAGGAAACACGATGAAACAGTTTGGAGGAGACGTTCTCTTTCTGGATCGTTCCGACATCAACACGGACGAAATCATCCCCGCCAAGTATTTGACGGAGAACACTAAACAGGCTTTGCAGCCCTATCTGCTAGAGGACTTGAAGCTTGACGGATTCAATCCAAAGACGGATATTGCAGGAAAGAAAGTCATAATCACGCGCGAGAACTTCGGCTGCGGATCGAGCAGGGAACATGCGCCCTGGGCTCTGGAAGTGAACGGAATATACTGCGTTATCGCGGTGAATTTCGCTCGCATTTTTAGGCAGAATATGTACAACTGCGGCCTTCTTGCCCTGGATATGAGCAAGAGGGACATAGATGATATGTTCCGTTCGTTTGCGAGCAAGGATACAACTTGCAAGATAGAGCAGAAGGAAGATGGAACTTGGAAGGTAAAGCTTATAGCCGGTTCACTTTCCACTTCCTATCCTTTCAAACTGGAAGGTTTTGAAAAGGCTCTGATAGAAAACGACGGCTGGATAGGCTACGCTGACAAGAAGTATTGATACGAGCCAGAGGTCGAGTTCTGTTTCGGGCGGAGTGCAGCCTTAGGCTGTGTTTAACCTAAGGCGGAGTGTAGCCTTAGGCGGAGTTTTGCTTCTTTCTGGCTAAGTTTTGCCTCTGGCGGAGTGTAGCCTTAGGTCGCATTCTGCCACAGGCTGCATTCAGTTTCTGGTTGTGCAAGCCCCTGCTTCCCTATGGGAGCGGGGGTCTTTTGTTATAGCAGGGCAAACTGCGATGAGTAGAGCTTGTAATAAGGGCCGAGATGAGCCATAAGCTCATAATGCGAACCTCTCTCCACTATCTTCCCTTGATCCACGTAGAAAATCGTGTTGCAGTTCTTTATGGTAGAAAGCCTGTGGGCTATTATAAAGGATGTCCTTCCTTTGAGCAGCTTGTTGAGTCCCCTTTGCAGCAGCAGCTCTGTTTCCGTGTCTATGGAGCTGGTGGCTTCATCAAGGATTAAAATCTTTGGGTCTGCCAGCAGAGCACGTGCAAACGAGATGAGCTGCCTTTGACCGACGCTGAGCCTTGTTCCCCTTTCGTTAACTTCAGTCTTGTATCCATTTTCCAGTTGCATTATGAAGTCGTGGGCACAGACGGTTTTCGCGGCCTGCATTACCTGCTCGTCAGTTGCCTCCATATTGCCGTAGCGTATGTTGTCCATTATCGTGCCCTTGAAGATGAAGCTGTCCTGCATCATCACTCCCATCTGGGTGCGTAGGGACTGTATTGTAACGTCCTGTAGGTCGTGGCCGTCCAGCAGGACTTGCCCTGACTCAGGGTTGTAGAATCTGCTGAGCAGGTTGACTATTGTTGACTTCCCTGCTCCTGTCGGTCCCACTATTGCGATGGATTCTCCTGGTTCTGCCGTGAAACTTACATCGTCCAGCACCCTATGCCCCTCGTCATAGCTGAAGCAGACGTGCTTGTATTCCACAAGGCCTGTCACTGTCGGCAGGGGAACAGCCCCTTGCTTGTCCTTTATGGTAACAGGCTCGTCTATTGTTTCAAAAATCCTTTCCACATAGGAGACGGCGGTTAAAAGGCTGTTGATGAAATCCGCAAGGGTCGTGATAGGCTGCCAGAAGCGGCTTATGTACGCCGTGAATGCGACAAGTATGCCAATGCTCACACCTGAGAAACCTGAGATTATCCAGCGAATTCCCAGTATATAGGCTGCCACGCTTGTTGCCGTTGAAATCAGCTGTACGAAAGGCCCCATCAGGAATGAAATGCTTACAGCATGAAGCCAGGATTTTCGGTAAGAGGCGGACAGGTTGTCAAATATCTTTATGTTTTCCTCTTCCCTTACGAATGACTGGGTTACACGGATGCCGTTTATGCTTTCAGAGATATAGGCATTCAAGTTGGACTGTTTGTTGCTCTGGATTCTCCAGGCCTTACGCTGGCTCTTCTTTAGGATGAACACGTATGCGATGAACACTGGCAGGCCGCATAGAACCACAAGAGTCAGAGGAAGGTTTATCGTGAACATGAAGATTATGATGAATACCAGGGAACACAGGTCGGTGATAGTGTTTACAAGGCCGTTGCTTAGAACGTCTGAGAGGTTGTTCACGTAGTTGACGATTCTCACTTGGATTTTTCCATGCGGTCTTGAGTCAAAGTAGCTGAAGGGCAGTTTTTGCACATGGCTGAATATATCGGTTCTGAGGTCGTGCACTATGCCCTGCCCGATTCTTGTCATTATGCTAATCTTGACCTTGAGAGCCAGAGCCGTGAACAATGAGATTGCCAGGCTTGCCAGGGCAAGGATGAGTATCCTCTTAAAGTCCTTGCCCGGTATGCAGTCGTCCATCACAATCTTGAGGAAGTAGGGGTAGAGCATACCAAGCGCGGCGGTCAGCAGCATTAGAAGGATTACAAATGTCATTGCTCCTGCATGGGGCCTCACGTATTTTGCAAGCCTTTTTAGTTGGCCGAAGTCATAGCTGTCCTCAATGTCTTCGTCTATGTCGTATCTGTTGCGTGCCATCAGTTTATCCCCCTGTCAAAGGAGCCTATGGACGGGTCATCCCCATTCTTTTCCTGCTCAAATTCCCCATATTGATGGTGAAAAACCGAAGCATAGTAGCCACCGGCTTTTACCAGTTCCTCATGCGTTCCCCTCTCTATTATCCTGCCTTCCTGCATAACTAAAATCTGGTCGCAATCTTTGACGCTGGAAATCCTATAGGCAATTATGAAGAGCGTTCTGCCGGCGGAAACAGACTTGAGCGACTCCTGAATTTGAGTTTCGGTCTCCATGTCCACCGCGCTGGTTGTGTCGTCCAATATGATGATAGATGGGTCTTTGAGCAGGGCTCGTGCCAGTGATATGCGCTGTTTCTGGCCGCCGGAAAGTCCAACCCCACGTTCGCCGACCATTGTATCGTAGCCCTCGCTCATCTTGCGGATAAAGCCGTCCGCATCGGCAAGCTTGGCCGCCTGCTCAACCTTCTCAAATGGACAGTCGGGATCCCCGTATGCGATGTTCCCTTCTATCGTGTCACTGAACAGGAACACATCCTGCATGGCCATTCCTATATTGGAGCGCAGGTTTCTCATGTCCATCTTTCGAACGTCTGTTCCGTCAACCAGGACAGCCCCTGATGAGACATCGTAGAATCGACAGAGCAGGTTCATTACCGTGCTCTTGCCGCTGCCTGTTCCTCCGATTATGCCAATGGAATGGCCTTTTTCCACAGAGAAAGAGACATTGTGGATTATTTCCTCACCGTCTGCCTTATAGCTTACATGGTCAAACTCTACGTTTCCTTCTATGTGGCTTTTGATTATCGGACTGGCTGGAAGCTTTATGTCAGGTTCTATCTCGTAGGTTTTGTAAATCTTGTCCAGGGATGCCTTGAAGCGCATCGCATCATTTATGAGCCAGCCCAACATTCTAAGCGGGTTTGTCAGCATCCAGAGGTAGCCGTTGACTGTGACGAATCCTCCCATTGTCATCTCTCCCCTTATTGTCAGCCATCCGCCATAAATCATCAGGATGACGTTGACGACTGTTCCAAGAAACTCAAAGATGGGGACGTAACGCTGCCATATTTTAGAAGCTGCTATTTCACTTTTTCTATAAGCTTCGTTTTCTTTCTCAAAACGGTTCAACTCAAAGGCCTCTTTTGAGAAGGCGCGAACCACCCTGTTTGCGGCAATGTTCTCCTG